>JBBQHX010000018.1:0-26507 GCA_038324385.1 Gemmatimonadales bacterium
GCGACGGTCCGCAAGCCGCCATTGACCTCGTGTCAAGCGTCAGTAGAAGTGTCACCTGTTTTCGTTCAGTAGACATGTCCCCTTGGTTCAGGGTGAAGGGACGCAGGACCGGAGGACATCAGGGGGCGACGGGGACGGGCGCGTCCGGGCGGTGCTGCGTTCGTGGTTTCGTGAAGCGTCCAGCTGCGTCGCGAGCGGCCGTGCGTGCGGGCTGGCCCTCAGAGATACTGACCAAACCGGAGCCGATAGCCGTTCAGATCGGCGATCTCGAATTCGCGCATCCCGTGCTCACGGTCGCCGAGTGGTTGCGTGAAGTTCAGGCCTCGCCCGGAGTATTCGCCTGCGAGCCCGTCGATCCGTTCGACGAAGAAGTAGAACCACCCGGGATAGCGGCTCCCCTCCGCGGGTTCACGCGCGAGCGTGAACTGCACCCCGACCCGGCCGCGCGTCACGGAGCCATGGCTTGGCGGGTCACCCATGACGAAATCCCGGTCGAAGCCGAGCTGGTCGCAGTAGAACGCGACGGCGGCCTCGACGTCCGGCACCGGGATCACGGGACCGACGCCGATGAACCGGCATGCCTGGGATGAGCCCCACATGGGAGTCGCCGCTGACGGGGAGGAAGACGCAGGGTACGTCGTGCACGCACGCTCACGTCAATGTCGGTGGTGGAGTGCGCGAGTACCAATCGGCGCGGGCGGGGACAACCCAGCTCGTCAGGGCGATCCCCGTCGCGAACCACCGATCGGGATGGATGCTGGGCGCAAATGTGCGCCCGACAGCGCCATGATGAACTCGCCGCTGAGCCGCGTCCCGTCGCTCGTCAGGCGCAGCGCGTGCAGACCGAGCGACGACGCGACCACGCGCACCTCCGAGCCATCCGAGGTACGCATGCTGGCGACTACGGGCAGGCTGTCCGTCATCGGAATGCCCTGCCCACGCGACCGATCTCGCAGCGCGGCCGGCGTTGCGATCATGCCGGTCCCGTTCGCATCCAGACGCATCACCGCCACGGGGCCGACTCCGCCGATCTCCGTGTAGCGTACGTCGAAAGTCCCCACGAGCGGCGCGGTCCGCGAACCGGCAGACGGAGCCAGAACGAAGGGCGCGGCAAGGAGCTGCGCCATCAGCTCGGGCGACTCGGGCGCCGTTCCGCGGTTGGCGAGCATCGCCACGACGACCCCCGCCGAGGGGTAGAGCAGGAGCACCGAGCGTGCACCCTCCATCGAGCCGGCGTGATGGTGTACGAGACGACCCTCCAGGTCGCGACCGATACGCCATCCAAGCCCGACGGCGGTCGTGTCGCCACCGGTCGTTCGTTGGGACGTGAACAGCTGCTGGAGCGCGCCCTCCGAGAGGAAGCCGGGGCGAAGATGTGCCGCTCCGAAGCGCGCCACCTCCTCCGCCGTCGAGAGCATGCCGCCTCCCGCCCACTTGTAGGTCGCGAGCACCGCCTCCGCATTCACCGGCACGCCCTCGGGGCCCGCAGCAGCATAGAAGCGCGTCCGATTCGGGACGATCGCATCCCACCGATCGGGCAGTGTACTCGTCAGGCCGAGTGGCGCGAGCACCAGCCGCGCGAGTGCTACCGGATACTCCTCGCCCGCCGCACCTTCGATGGCCGCGCCGAGCAGTGTGTAGCCGAATGTGGAGTAGTGGTAGCGGCTGCCGGGCGGCGAGACGAGCGAATCATCGCGGAAGATTGCCAACGCCGCCCCCGTGTTGCGAAACACCGTCCGGTCGATATTGCGTGTGCCGGCGAAGTCCGACCCGCGATAGTGGCGGACGCCACCGAGCTGCCCCGCCAGCAACCGCGCCGTAACGGGCGGTCCGAGGTGCGTCGGAAAGTCGGAGACGTACTGCTGCACCGGCGCGTCGAGATCGAGCGCGCCCGCATCCGCGAGCCGCGCCGCCGCGGCGACGGCGAACAGCTTGGACACGCTCGCGAGGCGGAACCGCGTATGGCGGGTGACTGGAACCTGCTGCTCGATGTCGGCGAGGCCGAACCCCTCCGACCAAACCAGCGCACCGTCCGCGAAGACAGCGACCGCCATCCCCGGGACGCGCGACTGCTCGAGATAGGCGCGAACCAGGGTCGCCGCGGCCCGCGCCTGCGTCTCATAAGCCGGTGACGCATAACGCGAGTCGCCGGCTGCGTTCCCACCCTGAGCAAATATGGCCGGCGCATCCCCCAGCAGCAGCACCGCAGCGAGTATGAGCCACCTACCGGCGGGGCGAATGCGCATGGGTCACTCCAGATGGGGGGAACACCGATCCGCCCGTCCGGAATGCAGAACGCGGATCACGGACGACCATACGTGCGAACGGCCGACATGTTTCCCTGGCTTCTCCTGCCTGCCGCAGACCCGCGCGTATCGTCAGACCTCCGACGGATCCGGGAAGTGTCGCTCGCGCAGACAGAGGCACACTGAACCCGGCGGCGAGATGCTGGCGAACAGTGAGACGCACGACCGCAGCGTCAGGTCGTCGCGCTGCCCGACGATCTCATGCGCGGCGCGGCCAGGCGCGACCGTGCTGCTCCGGCTTCCAACGCCCAGAAGGCGAGCTTGGCGAACTGCCGTCATGCGGGTTTTCACCCTCGGGTGCGGTCGGCCGCCAGTCTGGCCGCCCGGACGGCCCACTCGGGTCGGACGATCGCCACACGAGGATGACCCGACGGGCCGCCCGTCGGGAGAGCCGGTGCCCCCAGCGGCGACCATCCGCAGCTGTGACGCCGCGCCGCCGGCGACCGTCGTCACCACGGCATGCCACGCGGAGCGTTGTCCGAGCGATCCACGGGACCGGAGCAGCCTCGCGCCGCGGGGCGCGCAACTCGGCCCAGGCGTGCGACGTGCCAGGCGCGTGAACTGGCAATTCGTGCGGCCATGGGAGAGTTTCTCCACAACCCAGCTCCGACTCCGACGCCGCCGCCGGTTCCCGCGTCGGCGATCCGCATCTCCCATCCCCAGCCAGGCGCTCATGACCCACGCCGTCGTGTTCGACCGCGTTGCCAAGCGGTACGAATCCCACGTCGCCGTCGCCACCCTCTCGCTCGCGATCCCGACCGGCACGATCTACGGCATCCTCGGGCCCAATGGCGCGGGGAAGACGACGAGCATCCGGATGCTCATGAACATCATCGCGCCGGACGAGGGGAGGATCACCGTGCTTGGCCGCGACAGCACCGAGTCGGGGATCACCGACCGGATCGGCTACCTGCCGGAGGAGCGAGGACTCTACCGGCGGATGCGCGTCCGGGCAGTGCTGCGTTTCCTCGCCGAGTTGAAGGGAGTGAGTGCGCGTGAGGCGGATCAGCGCATCGACGACTGGCTCCTCCGGCTCGGCCTGCGCACCCCCGAGCGCGACTGGGGCACGGCCAAGGTCGAGGAGCTGTCGCGCGGGATGCAGCAGAAGGTGCAGTTCATTGGCACGCTGCTGCACGACCCGGATCTGGTGATCCTCGACGAGCCGTTCAGCGGCCTCGATCCGATCAACGCGCAGGCGCTGAAGGACGCGATGGTGGAGCTGCGCGCGCGCGGGAAGACGGTGATCTTCAGCACGCACATGATGGACAACGCCGAGCGGATGTGCGATGCCGTGTGCATCATCGCGCGCGGCCGCAAGGTGCTCGATGGCACGGTGAGCAGCCTGCGCGCCTCGGCCGGACAGGCGCGTCAGGTGGCACTCGCCTTCGCCGATCCGATCGGGCTCGATGAAAACGCGGCGGCCGTGCTCGCCGACCGCACCCTCATCTCGCGGTGCGAGGTCCACAGTCACTCGGTGGACGTGGAGCTGGCGCACGGCGCGGATGCCCAGGAACTCCTCCGGGCGCTGGTGCACGCGGGCGCCGCCGTGAGCCGGTTCGAACTCGTGCAGCCTTCCCTGCACCAAATCTTCCTCGACACGGTGGGCGCCACGGGCGTCGAACCGGGGATGTCCGGTCATGGCTGATCGCAAGCTCGGTATCATCGTCAGGCGCGAGTATCTCGAACGCGTCCGAACCAAGTGGTTCGTCATCGTCACGGCGTTCGGGCCGCTGTTCTTCCTGGCGATCATCATGCTCCCCTCGGTGCTGGCGCGGCGAAGCAACGCGTCGGCCGAGGTGACCAACGTCCGGATTCTCGACGCCACCGCCACCGACGTGGGACGACGCATCGCGGCGCGCCTCGCCGGTCCCGATGCCGACACCACCCGGGTCGAGGTGGTAGCGGTCGCACCGGCTGACCTTCCCGCCGTTCGTGAGGCAGCGGTGACCGCCGTCAACGATCGGCGGCTGCAAGGGGTGATGGTGGTCGACTCGAGCACGTTCGCCGGCGAGCGCACGCTCTACATCGGCCGGAACTCGGGCGCGTCGGCCGACGTGGAGCTGCTCACGACGGCATTGCGCGAAGGGGTGCTCGCTTACCGCTTGGAGGCGGCCGGGCTCGACGCACCCGCCGCCCGTGACATCGCCCAGCGCCGCTACCGGATCGACGCGCAGCGGCCCACCGCCCCGGGGCGCGAGCGCGGCGACGCGATGGTGAACCTGCTCTTCGGCGCCAGCGTCACGATGCTCCTCTACGTCTCGATCATCCTGTACGGCGTGGCGGTGTTGCGCGGGGTGCAGGAGGAGAAGCAGACGCGGGTGGCGGAAGTGGTGCTGTCCTCGGTGCCCGCCAACACGCTGCTCGCGGGCAAGGTGCTGGGCGTCGGCGCGGTCGGATTGACGCAGATCGCGATCTGGGTGGCCGCGGCCCCGCTGCTCTTCCGATTCCGTGCCCCCCTCCTCGGCGCGTTAGGCGTCGACAACGCGACCTCGCTCCCGCTGCCCTCCATCGGTGTGGGCGCGGCGCTGACCCTGGTCGCCTTCTTCATCCTGGGCTATCTGCTCTACTCGTCGCTATTCGCCGCGGTCGGGGCGATGGTGGCCTCCGAACACGAGGCGCAGCAGGCGGCGCAGCCGATCATCATGGTACTCGTCGCGGCGATGATCTTTTTGCAGGCCGTGATCGCCGCGCCGAGCGGGCTGACGGCGAAGATCGTCTCGTGGATCCCGTTCACCGCGCCGGTGATCATGCCGTTGCGGATGAGCCTGACGAGCGTGCCGCCAATCGAGCTCGCCCTCGTGCTGCTCGGCATGGCCATCACCTGCTGGCTGTGCATCCGCGTCGCCGCACGGATCTATCGCACGGGGCTGCTGATGTACGGTAAGCGTCCCTCGCTTCGCGAGCTCGCACGGTGGGCCCGACGAACCTGATCATCCCTCGCGGATGCGTCCGCCGCTAGAACGAAACACCCCCCCGTCGCACTCTCGACGGGGGTGTTTGCGTTCCTAACCGTGTCCGTGCCGGCTTCCCCACCGTCGAGGAATCCCTGAATGACTATTCCGTCATGGAAGTTCCGTCGCCGTCCCCGTCACACGTGGGATGCGGTGACCGCGCGACGACGTGGGCGGGAACCAGGAGGTAGGCGAGTGTCACGCAAATGGTTTCGGTACCTTGCCGGACGGTTACCGCGACCGTCCCAGAGGCGGCAGAGTGACGAGCTGGCAACGATTTACCGTGCCATTCTCACAGTTTCATGTTGACAATGACAGCCGGGTAACCAATATGCGTTAGTCGTCGAAACGAGCCGATCGACGGCACTCTACCGGCGGAGGTTGGCCGGCACCGCACGTTTACGGTCATTCGGAGGTGGACAGATGCAAACGGCATGTTGGAGGCACGGGTTGCTTGGGGCGCTGCTGGCCGTCGCGATAGCCAGTTCGGCGTCGACAGCGGAAGGGCAGCAAGCAGGTGTAGTCACCGGCCGGATCACCGATCAGAACTCCGGGCGTCCGGTGCCGGCCGGTCAGGTCACCGTGGTCGGCACAACGCTGGGCGCGCAATCGAACGCCGAGGGTGTGTACACGATCCGCGGTGTGACTCCCGGGGTCGTGCAGATCCGCGCCACTCGTATCGGCTTCGCCGAGTTTGAGCAGCGCGTCACGGTAGCGGCGGGTCAGCCGGTGACGGTGAATATCGCGATGCGTCCGGTTGCGGTGACACTGAGCGCCGTCGTCACCACCGCGACCGGCGAACAGCGTCGGAACGAGGTCGGCAACGCGATCGCGCGCATCAACGTGGACGAGATCGTCGAGACTCGCCCGGTGACGAGCATGAGCGATCTCCTCACCGCACGCACCGCGGGCGTCCAGGTGCTGCCCGGGACGCAGACCGGCGTCGGGGCGCGGGTGCGAATCCGCGGCACGAGTTCGTTGTCGCTCTCCAACGACCCTATCTACGTGATCGATGGGGTGCGCATGGAGAGCTCCAGCGGCTCGAGTTCGATCGGCGTCGGTGGCTCGCTGCCAAGCCGAGTCGGAGACATCAATCCGGAAGAAATTGAGTCGATCGAGGTCGTCAAGGGACCATCCGCTGCAACGCTGTACGGTACCGACGCCGCGAACGGCGTCATTGTCATCAAGACGAAGCGTGGCGTCGCTGGCGCTCCGCAGTGGACGGTGTACACGGAGCAGTCGGCGGTGACGGATCGCAATACCTACCCCACCGCTTACCGTGCCTGGCGGACGGGCACTACCACCTCCACCAACTCCACCGCTGGAAACGGTGTGCAGTGTTTGCTGTCGCAGGTCACGGCTGGCACCTGCATGCAAGACAGCGTCACGTCATTCAACCTGTTCGATGATCCGGAGACGACCCCGTTCGGCGCAGGATACCGGAACCAGTACGGCCTTCAGGTGAGCGGCGGATCGGAGACGGTGCGGTACTTCGTGCATGGCGAGCTCGAGAACGAGACGGGGGTCAGCAAGATCCCCGACTTTGATATTCGCCGCCTGAACAATCAGGGCATTGGCATCCGCGAGGAGTGGAATCGACCGAACGCCCTGTCCAAAGCCACGGCACGCGCCAACCTGAACATCACACTGCCGCGGAACGCGGAGATCGCCATCAACACCGGCTACATCTCTAGCGCTCAGCGCCTGCCACAGTCAGATAACAACACGACCGGACTGCTGTCGAGCGCCTACGGCGGACCGGGATTGAAGTACAACACCACTAGCCGCGGCGACACCCTTTATGGATACCGCGTCTATACTCCTGGTGACATTTTCCAGGAAACGGTGACGCAGGAGATTGACCGGTTCATCGGCTCGATGAATGCGAACTGGCAGACCAACAGCTGGCTCGCACTGCGCGGCAATTTTGGCGTCGATTACACGGGCCGGGTGGACTCGGACCTCTGCCGGTTCGAGGAGTGTTCCGATTTCGGAAGCTCACGACTCGGCTTCAAGGTCGACAATCGGACAGGCCTGTACGCGTATACGGCCGACATCGGCGCCACCGGACGGTTCACGCTCACCGAAGACATCGGTACCACCACCACGGTTGGCGCGCAGTTCTACCGGAACCTCTTCGACCGCAACGGCGCCAACGGCTCGCAACTACCGCCTGGCGCAACGTCGGTCTCGGCGGGTGCAGTTCCGGGGTCGAGCGAGAGCACGTCGGAGAGCCGCACGCTGGGTGCCTTCATCGAGCAAAATGTGGCATTCGCTGACCGCTTATTCGTCACCGGTGCCGTTCGCTCGGATCGCAATAGCGCCTTCGGTGCGGACTTCGAAACCGTTTTCTATCCGAAGCTCGCCGTCTCGTGGGTAGTTTCGCAGGAGCCGTTCTTCGGGTCGTACTCGTGGTTGGACGAGCTTCGACTCCGCTCGGCCTACGGCGCGTCCGGTGTACAGCCCGGCACGACCGACGCGGTGCAGTTTTTTGCCGCGACCGCGGCCCGCGTGGACGGTGCGGAGATTCCCGGCCTCACGTTCAGCGCGCTTGGCAACCGAACCCTGAAGCCGGAACGGTCAACGGAGTTCGAGGCTGGCGTGGACGGCACGTTCTGGAACAGCCGTGTCAACGTCGAGTTCACGTACTACGACAAGGTGTCCAAAGACGCGCTGGTGTCCCGCATCCTGCCGCCGTCGGTCGGGACAGGCGCTACGACGCGCCTCGAGAATCTCGGGCAGATCCGGAACTCGGGGCTCGAAGGACTGATCAGTGCGCAGCTGCTCCAACGGCGGTCATTCGGTTGGGACGTGTCGCTCAATGCCTCGACCAACAAGAACAAGCTCGTCGACCTCGGTGAGGTCCCGCCCATCATCGGACAGACGATTCGGCAGATCGAAGGGTTCCCGCTCAATGGTTACTGGCAGCAGCCGCTCGAGAGCTTCTCGGATGCGAACTCGGACGGCATCATCTCGGTCGACGAGATCGTCGTCGGCGAAGATCCGGTCTTCCGCGGTTACTCGATTCCCCGTGTCGAGGTCGGCTTTACGAATGGCTTCGAACTGTTTAACCGGGTGGTGCGAATCAGCAGCCTGATCGACTACAAGGGCGGTCACAAGCTGTACAACAACACCGAACGTATTCGCTGCCAGAGCCGGCTTAACTGCAACGGCCTCGTCAACCCCGATGCGCCTTTGGCCGAGCAGGCTCGTGTCGTCGCGCTTCGCGAGCACCCGAGCAGAACGTTGGACGGCTTCATCGAGGACGCATCGTTCGTCAGGCTCCGCGAGGTGGCGCTCACGCTCACCCCGGCTGATGCGTGGGCGAACCGGCTGTTCCGCGGTAGGCGCGCGAGCGTTACGCTCGCAGCCCGAAACCTCGCGACCTGGACGGACTACACGGGCATTGATCCCGAGTCCAACTACAGCCAGGGTGACGTCCCCGTTGACTTTCAAACGATCGCGCCGCCGACGTACTTCACGTTCCGGCTCACTCTCGGCTTCTAGGTGGGGACTACGACCATCATGACTCAATATCTGACACACGTGCGCTCATCTCTGCGAGCGGCGTCGATTGCCCTGTCGATTCTCGCTGTCGGGGCATGTTCCGCGGACAGCATTCTTGAAGTCACGGATCCCGACATCATCAACCCCACCGACGTGAGCACCGCCCCTGGTGCGAACGCCGTTCGGATCGGCGCGCTTGCGCGCCTGAACAGTGCGACGAGCGGCGCCGAGAGCCTGTTCCTCTACGGGGGCCTGCTGGCCGATGAATGGCGCTCGGGCGATACGTTCGCCCAGCGCGACGAGACGGATCAGCGCAGCATCGACTTCTCCAACGGCAACATCAACACGGCATTCCGCAACGTGCAGCGCGCGCGGTTGTCCGCACAGCAGGCCGAATCGCTGCTTGACCAGTTCGCCCCACAAGCGCCGGGCTGGCAGCGAGCCGAGATGTACCTGATCCAGGCGTACACGGAAAACCTGATGACGGAGCACTTCTGCAGTGGTCTTCCGTTCAGTTCGATCATCGACGGCGTCGAAACGTATGGCGAGCAGCAGACCACCGAACAGTCATACGCGCGCGCGCTTGCTCACGCCGATTCCGGACTGGCCCTGATCACCGGCACGACTGCAAACGATCTCCGCGTACAGAACGCGCTCAAAGTCACTCGCGCACGAATTCTGGTGAACACCAACCGCTTCTCTGACGCTGCAGCCGCCGTCGCTGGCGTGCCCACGGGCTTCGTATACGAGATGGAGCACTCACAAACCACTAACGACAACGCGATTTGGGCGTTGAACAACAGCGGCCGTCGGTACACGGTCGGCAACAACGATGGTGGCAACGGGCTGAACTTCGTTGCGGCCGCCGATCCACGACTCCCGACCTGCGTCGGCGGAAGTGTGCTCTGCCGGAACAACGGAGTCACCCAGGCCCGCGTGTTCGATACCCAATCCACGCTTCCGCTCAACGTGCAGCTCATCTGGCCTACGCGTGAGAGTTCGGTGGCCATCCTCAACGGCATCGCGGCACGGTTGATCGAGGCCGAGGCGCAGTTGCAGGCGGGGAACGCAGGTCCGGCGCTCGCCACACTGAATGCGCTTCGGACCACCGTGGTAGGGCTCGCCCCGCTGCCCGATGCTGGTTCACCGGCGGCACGGATTGACCAGTTGTTCAGGGAGCGCGCGTTCTGGCTCTTCTCGACTGGCTACCGTCTTGGTGATCTGCGACGACTGGTCAGGCAGTACGGGCGTACCGCGGAGAACGTGTTCCCAACCGGCACTTTCAACAAGGGCGGCGTCTATGGGAATGATGTGACGATCCCTATTACCCAGGCCGAGGAGAACAACCCGAACGTGCCCGCCGGACAGACCTGCCTCAATCGGGACGCGTAGCGACATCGAACCCGGTACGAGGAAACGAGCCCGTCGGCGATCTGCCGGCGGGCTCGTTCTCATTCCGACTGATTTACGGTCGCTTCAGTGCGACTGCACCTCGATGTCCCGTCGCCCGAGCACGTCCTGCACGTAGAGCATGGTCACCAGCACGACGAGCGCGGCGGTGAGTGGCGTCGCCAGCGCGACGCCGAGCAAGCCGGCGAACAGCACGAGCGTGAGCTGCGCGAAGATCGTGAGAGCGGGGGGCAGATAGACAGTCTTCCGGTCAATGATCGGATCCAGAACGTAACTTTCGATCGCCTGCACGCCGCCGTACAGCAGCGCAACCCAGATCGCCTGCTGCGGGCCCTGCACGAGCGCTAGCAGGATCGCCGGCAGTGCCGATAGGAGCGGGCCGATGTTGGGAATGAACGAAAGGAGCGCGGCGAGTAAGCCCAGCACGAACGCTAGTGGGATCCCCAGCAGCCAGAGCCCGACGCCGGTGAAGACGCCGATGAACGTCATCGCGACGATGCGCCCCACGAGCCACCACCAGAGCGTGTCGGAGAGCGTATCGAGCACCTCACGACCGCGAGCGACGCGATGCTCGGGGAGCAGCGCCAGCACGCCTCGCACGTAGACGCGCGGCGTCGCGGCGAGGACGAGCCCGAGGAAGAGGATGATGACGAAGCTCGCCAGCCCGCTGAACGTCCGCGAGACGACGCCGGTGGCGCGCGAGAGGGCGTCGGGCCCGTCGGGCAGGAGCGCGTCCGCGCTGGGGGTCTCTTCGATCAGCCGCTGTCCCCAGTCGTAGCGGGCGAGCTGACTCTGGAGCTGGGTTACCGCCTTGGGGAGTTCGTCGCGCAGTGTGCGCACTTCCTCGGCGATCGCCGGCCCCTGCAGCCAGAACGCGCCGACGAACAGCGTCAGCAGCGTGAGCACCACCAGGGGTAACGCCCATGTCGGCGACAGCGGCGTACGATCGCTCACCATCGTCGCCAGGCGGCGCAGAAAGATCGCGACGAGAATCCCGGCGAATGCCAGCAGAAATACGTCGCGCGCGTACCAGAGGAAGAGCAGCAGCACCACGACCGCGGCGGTGGCGCCGATCGCGGTCAGCGTCGTTCGCGACCGCGACTCGGGTATCGCCGCACGAGCGCGCGTGGTATCGACGGGGATGGAGCGATCGTCGGCGACGCTCATGTCGCAGTCGGCCGGGACGGGTGGGCGCCGCGTCTCGGTTCGGACTGCGTCACGCGTGCAGCGGGGCGGGCGCGTACGGGCATGGGGCTCTTCGGAGTGCGGGCGGCGTGCTGCGCGGTGTCTCCCGCGCCATCGGGACGATCGGGAGGGTTCAAGAAGCGTTCCGGCATCGCCGCCGGTGCGGCCGACCCGCTGCAGCGGTGGGCTCACCGCGTTACGATACGAGCTGGAGTCGGAGGCGTGCGCTGCCGGGACGGTGCAATCGTCAGGCACCGAGCTGCCCTGCCCCCGCCCTGAAGACGTGACGGCCGCACCTCAGCACAGGGACCTTCCATGCCCGAGCAGCCGCGCCCGCTGGATGCCGACACGGCCCGGGATCTCGCCCCCCCCGCCGTCGCGCCCGACCCCCCTGCTTCGCCCGAGCCGCCCGCCCCGCCAGATATTCTGCAGCGTGACGTGCAACGGTGGCTCGCCTACGAGCGCACACACCTGGCCAACGAGCGGACGTATGCGGCGTGGCTCCGCACCGGACTCTCGGTCGCGGCGATGGGCATCGCGGTCGCCCACTTCCTCCCTGGTGAGATCCGCACGCCTGCGGTGACCCTCTCACTCGGCGCGGGGTTCGTGGTGGCGGGGGTGGTGTTGATCGCGTTCGGGGCGTGGCGCTATGGCCGGACGCACGGTGACCTCTTGAAGTCCGGCGGCCGCACCCGCCTCCTGGCGCCCAAACTCGTCTACATCGTCGCCGGATTCCTGGCCGCGTTGCTCGTGCTCGTCCTCCTGCTGGTCTGACGACTTCCGTGGGAAGCGCCGCGTTCGGGCCCGCGATCGGCCCCTGGGCCTGCCCGCTCTGCGGAAACCGCCCCGCAGGCCCCTGTCTGGAGGTCCAGGGGCGCCGCTACGCCCAATGCGGGGGCTGTGCGCTGATCTCGCTCGACCCGTCACATCGACTGACGCCGTTGCTGGAAGTGGTGCGGTACGCCGAACACCACAATGATGCGGCGGATGCTGGCTACGCGGCTTTCCTGACGCGGCTGGCGGCCCCAATGACGGCGCGGCTCATGCCCGGTGCGCGCGGGCTCGACTTCGGTTGTGGACCCGTTCCCCTTCTCGCTCGCCTGCTGACCGACGCCGGCGTCCCCACGGCGAGCTACGACCCGCTATTCCACCCCGACGACGACCTGCTCGCGGCGAGCTACGACTTCGTGAGCTGCTGCGAGGTCGTCGAGCATCTGCATGAGCCCGCGACGGTCTTTCGGCGCCTGGCGGCGCTCCTCCCCGGTGGCGGGCTCCTCGGGGTGATGACGTCGTTCTACACCGGCGATCCGCCGTTCGCAGACTGGTGGTATTGGCGTGATGCGACGCATGTCTGCTTCTATACCGAAGCGACGATGCGATGGATCGCAGCGCATCATGGATGGACGCTGGAGATCCCCCGCCCCAACGTCGCCCTGTTTCGCCTACCCGCGACGCCCGCGGGTCGAACCAGCGCCTGACGTGGGCCGCTACGCGCCTGCATGTGCCCGCCCACGGTGCGGCGGCCCCGCGGCCGCCAGCCCGGCCGCTTCCGTCTCGTCGAACAGACGCGACCGGGTCAGAAAGCGAACGCCTTCGGGCGCTTCGACCGAGAACCCGCCCCCTCTCCCCGGGACAACATCCACCGTGAGGTGCGTGTGCTGCCAGTACTCGAACTGCTCACCGCCAATGTAGAAGGGTGTCCCCGCGACCTCGCCAAGGTAGACGTCGCGCTCGCCGATGCGGAACTCGCCGCGTGGATAGCACATCGGCGAGCTTCCGTCACAGCAGCCACCCGACTGATGGAAGAGCAACGGGCCGTGAATCGCCACAAGCCGATCGATGAACTCGGCGGCGGCGGGAGTGATCGCAACGCGCGACGGAGGCATGGCGTGAGGCAGGGGTGATGGACGGTGCGCGGGGCGGCAGAAGTGCCCCCCGCGCACCCCGGGCTCAGAAGAAGCCCATCGCCTTCGGGCTGTAGCTGACCAGCAGATTCTTGGTCTGCTGGTAGTGGCTGAGCATCATCAGGTGATTCTCACGCCCGACGCCGCTCTGCTTGTAGCCGCCGAACGCCGCGTGCGCCGGATAGTGATGAAAGCAGTTGGTCCAGACGCGGCCGGCCTTGATGTTCCGTCCCATCCGGTAGGCCAGGTTGCCATCCCGCGTCCAGACGCCGGCGCCGAGGCCGTACAGCGTGTCGTTGGCGAGGGCGAGCGCGTCGTCGGCGTCACGGAACTTCGTCACCGCGACCACCGGGCCGAAGATCTCTTCCTGGAAGACGCGCATCTTGTTGTGCCCCTCGAGGATCGTCGGCTGCATGAAGTAGCCATCCTTCAGTTCGCCCTCCAGCGCGGCACGCTTGCCGCCCGTGAGGATCGTCGCGCCTTCCTGCGTCCCGATGTCGATATAGCTCAGGATCTTCTCGAGCTGATCATTCGAGGCCTGTGCGCCGACCATCGAGGTCGGGTCGAGCGGGTGCCCCTGCTTCATCGCTTCCGTGCGGGCGATCGCGCGCTCCATGAACCGGTCGTAGATCGACTCATGAACGAGCGCGCGGCTCGGGCACGTGCACACCTCGCCCTGGTTGAGCGCGAACATGGCGAATCCTTCGAGCGCCTTGTCGAAGAAGTCGTCATCCTCGTTCATCACGTCCGCGAAGAAGATGTTCGGTGATTTGCCGCCGAGCTCGAGCGTCACCGGGATCAGGTTCTCCGACGCGTACTGCATGATCAGGCGGCCGGTGGTGGTCTCGCCGGTAAAGGCGACCTTGGCGATTCGTTTGCTCGACGCGAGCGGCTTTCCCGCCTCCACGCCGAAGCCCTGTACCACGTTGAGCACGCCCGGCGGCAACAGATCGGCGGTCAGCTCGACGAAGGCCATGATGCTTACGGGCGTCTGTTCCGCCGGCTTCAACACCACCGCGTTCCCGGCGGCCAGCGCTGGCGCCAGCTTCCACGTCGCCATCAGAAGCGGGAAGTTCCACGGAATGATCTGCGCCACGACGCCTAACGGCTCATGGAAGTGGTAGGCCACCGTGTCGTGATCGATCTCCGAGATCCCGCCTTCCTGCGCGCGGATCGCGCCAGCGAAGTAGCGGAAATGGTCGATCATCAGCGCGAGGTCGGCCGCCATCGACTCGCGCACCGGCTTGCCGTTGTCGATCGTCTCGATGACGGCCAGCGCCTCCAGATTCTGCTCGACGCGGTCGGCGATGCGATTGAGGATCAGGCCACGTTCGGCCGGCGACGTCCGCCCCCAGGCCGGTGCCGCGGCGTGGGCGGCATCCAGTGCCAGCTCCACGTCCTCGGCCGTCGAGCGCGCGACGTCGCACAGGTGCTGCCCGGTGATCGGCGTCGGATTCGAGAAGTACTGGCCGCGCACCGGGGCGCGGAACTGGCCGTTGATCCAGTTCTCGTATTGCGCCTTGATCGGAATCGTCGTTGTGTACGACCGCGCGCCTTCGGGGAGCGTGGCGTTGAGACCGGTGGAGCCGACGGTGGTGGCCATGGGCAGAGCCTCGGGGCTGGGGGGAAGAGTAGACGATACAATTCGGCCACCAGGGAGGCAACGCCCGACGTGCCGGCGCGGTGCCCGAGCCTGCGGCCGTGCTCGCCAGTCCCGCCTCCTCACCGCGAGCCGCCGACCCGCACTGGTGCGTCGCGGCCTCGCGGCGCAGCTTGCACGGTTCAGGCACGCCCTCGACCAGTGCGCCGTCCGATCATCACCTCAGCAGATCCACAACGCGCATGCCCGAATCCACCCGATCCACCGCGCCGCACGAGTCGCTGCCTGACGGGCCAGCGGCCGACGCCGACCCGCGACCGACCGGCACCGGATCGTGCAGCTTTTATCGCGGGAGCGGCGGGCGCTTCGTTCGCGATCTCGATGCCGGCGCCATGGCGACCGCGCTCCGCGAGTGTCTGCATGCCGACGCGATGGCAGCAGGTGGAGGGAATGCGCTCTGGGTGGACATCGACAGCCAGGATCCGGCCCAACATGCGCTGCTGCGTAGCGTCTTCGACTTCCATCCGCTCGCGATCGAGGACACGCTCAGCGACGAGAGCCGCGTGCGCGTTGAGCAGTACGAGGACGCCTACCTGTTCGTGATCGTGCGCGCCGTCGCCTTCCAAGCCGCAACGCCGGATCCGTACGACCTCATCACCCATAACCTCTACTTCTTCATCGGTCGCAACTACCTCGTGACCGTGCACGAAGGGCCGACGCCGGCGATCGCCGCGCTGCGCACGCAGGTCGAGCGGAATCCGGCACTGCTTGGCCGTGGCCCCGCGCGACTGGCGCATCTCGTCATGGATCAGGCGATCGACGCCTACTTCCCCATCCTCGACGGAATCGACGACTTCTTCGATGAGATCGAGCCGCGTGTCTTCTCGGACTTCGACGAACACGCGCTGCAGGACATCTTCCAGCTCAAGAGACTCGTGCTCACGCTGCGGCGCTACCTCTCGCCGCAGCGCGAGGTGTTCAACGTGCTCGCCAACCGACCGACCGAGCTGATCGCCCCCGAGTCGCAACGGTACTTCGCCGACGTGCACGATCACGTGATGCGTATCTACGATTCCCTCGACTCGGCGCGCGAGCTGCTCGGCAGCACGCTCGACAGCTACCTCACGCAGGTGTCGAATCGAACGGGGAAGGCCACGAAGGGACTGTCGGTCGTGGCGACGGTGAGCGTCCCGCTGGTGGTCGTGGCCGGAATGTGGGGGATGAACTTCGAGCGGGTGCCGTTCGCCGAGTACCGATACGGCTTCGAGATGATGATCGTCTTCCAACTGCTGATCGGCGTGCTGCTCGCCGTTATGCTGCGCTGGCGGAAGCTGATCTGACCGCGGGGGCGTCAGGCACCGCCGGCTTCGGCGGCTGCGAGCTCCATTTGGCGAGCCGCGGCGAGCGACCGGAACACGCAGTGCTCCGGACACAAATGTTTCGGTCAGCGGTGCCTTCGGGGCACCGCGGGGACGGGGGTTCGGCACGGGGAGTACCGTGGGCGATCCACCTCACCCGGCGGCCAACCCGGCCGCTTCGATGTTGTGGGATCGGCCTCCCCTGTGGTATTCATGCATGGTGCGTCCCGCGGAAGCGGTCCGAGTCAGCGTGCAGCGGGCCGACGACGCCGTTCCAGGCGCGGCGTGCAATATGCGGTTTCGATCATCCCCCTCCCCAGTGCGACGACGGCACGCGGCTAACGAACAGCACTCCCGAGGACCGACCGCGTTCGCGAGAGCCCAGACCTGAGCGGCTCTCTGACTGTTCCTCTCTCCGGTATCTCCATGATCGAAGGTCTGGCACGACTCGACGTTCCCGAACTGGAGCCCGCCCCCACCGTCCGCGGTGACGATGCGACGATCAGCGTGGAGGTGGCTCGGGGCGCGGTGCCCATGGACTCGCGCCTCCACGAGCGGCACCTCACCGCGTCGGAACGTGCACGCAGCAAGCGCTCGTCGACCAAGCAGGTGCGTGCGAAGAAGACGTCGAAGGCCCTGAAGGAGGAGAGCGAGATGAGCCGCGCCCGCCGCGAGCGGGCCGCCGCGCAGCGGGCCAAGAGCGCGGCCCGGGCCGCCGAAACGGCCGGGTCCACCGACGCGGGCAGCGTCGCCACCCCGACGGCGCCCACCGCGTCTCCGCCCCCGTCAGCCTGACGCGCGAGCCAGTCCCCACGGCGCCGTCGCGAGCGGGAACGCGGCTGGCGGCGGCGGAGTGATGGATCAGCGGCGCGGCGCGACTCGCCAGAGCTCGCCATTGTCCTCGTCGGTCACGATGTACAGGGCACCGTCCGGCCCCTGCTTGACGTCGCGCACGCGTTGCTTCCGGTCGGCGAGGAGATGTTCTTCGCCGGCCACGCGGTCGTTCGCCATCGTCAGGCGAACGAGTCGCCGGTCCTTGAGGCTACCGACGAACAGGCTGCCACGCCACGCCGGGAACGCGTCGCCCGTGTACCACTGCGCGCCCGACGGCGCGATCACGGGGTCCCAGTAGTAGACCGGCGGTATCATCCCTTCGCGTGTAGGCTCCGAACCCGGAATCGGATCGCCGGAGTACTCCTCGCCGTAAGCGGCCACCGGCCAGCCGTAGTTCCCCCCCGTCTCGATCAGGTTCAGCTCGTCGCCGCCCTGCGCGCCATGCTCGACCTCCCAGAGGCGCCCGTCGGGATCGAACGTGGCGGCCTGGACGTTCCGATGGCCGTACGTCCAGATCTCCGGCAGCGCACCGGCCTGGCCGACGAACGGGTTGTCGTCAGGCACGCTGCCGTCGGCGTTGATGCGCAGGGTCTTGCCGAGGTGGCTGTCGAGCTGCTGCGCCTGCGGACGGGTCACGAGATCCGACCGCTCACCCGTCGTCACGAACAGCGTCCCGTCGCGGCCGAAGGCCAGCCGTGAGCCGAAGTGGAGGCGGCCGTCATAGGTCGGCATCGTCCGGAGGATGACCTGCACCTGCTCGACACTTCGCCGATCCGCGGAGAGTACGCCGCGCCCGACGCTCGTCCCGTTCCCGCCCGCCCGCGGCTCGGCGAAACTCCAGAAGATCGTGCGGTCGGTCGCGAATGATGGGCTGAGGGCGACGTCGAGCAGCCCTCCCTGACCGCGCGCGTCCACGTCAGGCAGTCCGGTGATCGGTGGACCGATCTCGCCGGTCGCCGAGACGATGCGCAGGCGCCCCGGCCGCTCCGTGATCAACAGGTCGCCGCCGGGCAGTGGCTCGACGGACCAGGGATGGTCGAGGCCGGTAGCGAGCACGGTCACGTCGAACGCCACGCCCGACACATCCTCGCAGGCGCGCGTCTGTCCGGGGAACGCGGGACTCTGCCCCGGCACGTTAGGCTGCCGCGCTTCGAGCGGCGTGGCGCAGGCGATCGACCGGCTCGCAGTGTCCGGAGACGCGGCCCCGCCGCTCGTGTCGGCCGGATCACTGGCCGTGGACGTGCAGGCGGATGCGACAACCAGCGCCAGCATCACGGCTGCGAGGCTCTTCTGAAGGTCGGGCATGGTGCCTCGTGGTGCGAGGTGGCGCCGCGCGAGGACGCGCGGCGTCTGGTGCGATAACCGGGCTGGGTAGCAAGAGCCGGTCCCTCGCTCGGCGCGCCGCGGCGCCTGGCGTTGCGCTGACCGACACCGCGGCGGCCCGGAGAAACCTACGTGCGCGGCGCACGTAGTCGCCTCCATGCCCGGATCACCGCTGCTCCGCCCGATCGAATTCGAGATCCTCCTGACGCTCGCACACGGCGAGCGGCACGGCTACGCGATCCTGCAGGAAACGGAGTCGCGCAGCGGTGGCACGCTCCCCCTCGGCACGGGAACCATGTACCGGGCGCTGCGGCGGCTGGTCGAGGCCGGGTACGCAGCCCCGACTGACCGTCGCCCGCCGGCCGGTTTGCACGACGAACGCCGACGCTACTACGCGATCACCGCGCTCGGACGACGCGCGGCGATCGCCGAAGTACGACGCATGGCGCACCTCGTGGATGCGGCGCGCACGTCTGGGCTGCTTCCCTCCCCCGCGAGCCGATGACGCCGCCGCCCACCGCCGAGCGGATCGTCAGGCGTCTGTTCCACATCCTCACCCACGCGTACCCTGCGCCGTTTCGCGCGGAGTACGGGCGCGACATCGAGGAGACGGAGCTGGATCGGTATCGCGCGGCGCGACGTATCGGACGCGCCGCCGCCGCGCGGGTGCTCGCGAGCGCGCTGCGGGATGCGGCGTTCAACGGAGTCTACGAACGGCTCTCCTCCCCACTCCCGAGACCCGCGATGTTCTACTGGCTGGATGTGCGCTACGCGATGCGGTTGCTGCGACGGAGCCCGCTGTTCACACTGCTGACGATCGTCGTGCTGAGCGGCGGGCTGGGGCTGAGCATCTTCACCTTCTCCTTTCTGCATACGGCCATGATGCGGCCGCTGCCGTTGGACGAGGGTGATCGCATCGTCCGGGTACAGCAGGCCACCGGCAACGGACTGGACGCCGCGGATCTCGCGCTCATGCGGCCCGACATCACGACGCTGGGTGAGGTCGGCGCCTACACGACGCAGGCGCTGATCGTCGGGAGCGATGAGGGGCGTCGCGCGCTACGCGGAACCGCGGCCGAATGGAACATCTTCCAGGTCACGCGCACCTTGCCCGCTCTCGGCCGCGGCTTCCGTCCGGACGATGCGGTCACGGGGGCGGAACCGGTGATCGTTCTGGGATACCGCAGTTGGCGTGTCGCGTTCGGCGGCGACTCGTCAATCGTCGACCGCCGGGTCATGGTGGACGGCACGCCGACCCGCGTCATTGGCGTGATGCCCGACGGGTATGGCTTTCCCGCGGCGGCCACGGCCTGGGTGCCGCTCGCCGCGTCGACGCTCGGCGCCGACGTCCCGGGCGTGGCGGAACTGCACGTGTATGCGCGTCTGGCCCCCGGAGTGGACGCGCAGGCCGCGCGGGTCGAGCTGGCGACGCTACACGCCCGCGTGCGGCAGAGCCGGCCGCAGTCTTCCGGGTTCTCGGCCGAGGTCGCGGCCCCCGCGGCGATCGTCGTGCGCTCCTTTCCGATGGCGCAGTTCGGTGACGAGGGCCCGGCCGTGTTCGCGATCCTGAACGTGCTGGCGGCGCTCGTGCTCCTGCTGGCCTGCATCAACGTGACGAACCTGTTGCTCGCTCGCGCCAACGAGCGCGCGCGTGAGACCGCCGTGCGACTCGCTCTCGGCGCCTCACGCGCCCGCCTCGTCGTCCAGAGCCTCTGGGAGAGCGTTCTGCTCTGCATCGCGGGCGGCGCGGGGGCGACGGCGCTGGCCGCCTGGGGGCTCGGTGCCGTGAACGGCTGGGCGCACACGCACCTCGAGGGAAACCTGACCTTCTGGTGGGTGTGGGCGCCGGACCGCATGACGCTGCTTGCTGCCGGCGCGTTCATCACCGTCGCCCTGGCCGTCCTCGGCGGCGTGGTCTCCGTCCGCGCGACGAACAGCAGCTTCGCCGAGGTGCTGCAGGACGGCGGCGCTCGTGTCGGCGGGCGCCGGCAGGGGCGTGTGGCACGCGCTTTGGTGGCGACGCAGATCGCGACCGTATCGGTGCTCATGCTCTTCGGCGTGCTCTCAGGCATCCTTGCCTATCGAGTGACGAACGCACAGGTCGGCTTCGATACACAGAGGCTCCTCAGCTCGCGCATCTCGCTGCCTGACGACCGAGCCGTGCTGCCCGGGGCCGCCGAGCGGATCTTCGAGACGCTGCACGACAGACTGGCTGCCGATCCGGCGCTCGACGGCGCCGTTCTCCGGGCACGGCTCGCGCACATCGAGAACGCCGACGCGGAGTTCATTCCCGATGCCGCATCGGAGGCGTCGCCCGCGGTATCGCCGCGCGCCTATGTACAGGCGACGCTCGGTTCCCTGCACCTCGTCGGCGCCGCACTGCGGGAGGGGCGGGTGCTCGATGCCCGGGACCATGATCGGAGCGCCGACGTGGCCATCGTCAGTGAAGCGCTGGCGAAGCGTCACTGGCCTGGCCGCTCGGCGGTTGGAGCGCGCATCCGGCTCGCCGGGATTGGCGAGGCGACGCGGGAGCGTATCATCGTGGGGGTGGTGAGCGACGTCCTCATGGGCGATCCACTCGCGCGCGATCGAAGCACGCAGGCGATATACGTCCCGCTGCTCCAGACGAGTGCCCGTGACGTGGAAGTGGTCTTCCGCCACCGCGGTGACGATGCCGCGGCACACGGCTCGCTCGACCAGGTGCTCACCGACATCGACCCGCTCCTGCCACCGGTCGACGTCACGAGCTTCGACGAGGTGCTCTCGAAATCGGCGCTGATCGCCCGTGGAGTGGCGACGCTCTTCAGCTACTGCTTTGGTTTCGCCCTCCTGCTCGCGGTCAGCGGCACGTACGGCCTCATGTCGCGGTCCATCGGACAGCGAGCGCGCGAGATCGGCGTCCGCCGGGCGCTCGGCGCGACGGATCCCACGATCGTACGACTGCTCCTCGCGCAGGGCGGCCGCCAGGTCGGGATCGGGGCGCTCGTCGCCCTCCCGCCGATGCTCATCGTGAGTGCAGCTTTCGCGCACTTCTTCCCCCTGGGAATCGGCGTCACGATGGCCACGGCGGTGCTCGTGGTCGCGACCATCGTTGGCGTGGTGCTCGCGGCGACCTACGTGCCGACGCGGCGAGCGCTTGCGACCCCCCTACTCAGCGCTCTGCGCAGGGACTGAGGGAGCCGGCCGGACTCACCGGCATGCTCTGCGCGGAGAGAGTCTGGTCTGGTCGGCGACGTTCGCCACCGCGACCGCACTGCCCCGCGCGGCTCCACCCACCGTTCCTCGACGCCCCGGATGCCCCACCAGACGGCCCTGATCGCCACGCTCGCCGCCGGCCTCGGCCTCGCCTTCGTCTTCGGGCTGCTCGCCATACGACTTCGCCTGCCGCCGCTGGTCGGCTATCTGCTCGCCGGCGTCGCCGTCGGCCCGAACACACCGGGCTTTCACGCCGACGTGGGGCTGGCGTCGCAGTTGGCCGAGATCGGTGTGATCCTGTTGATGTTCGGCGTTGGGATGCACTTCTCGGTGCGCGATCTGCTCTCGGTGCGCCGCATCGCGCTACCCGGTGCCGTCGCGCAGATCGCGGTGGCGACCGCACTCGGCGCGGCTGTTGCGCGCCTGTGGGGGTGGACGTGGGGCGCGGGCATCGTGTTCGGCCTCGCGCTGTCCGTTGCGAGCACGGTGGTGTTGCTGCGGGCACTCGAAGCGCGCGGTGTGCTCGACACCGTGAACGGCCGGATCGCCGTCGGCTGGCTGATCGTCGAGGACGTGGTGATGGTGCTGGCGCTGGTGTTGCTCCCGGCGTTGGCCGTCGCACTGGGCGGATCCCCGACGGTTGTCGGCGGTGCGGCTGGGGTGCCTGACGTGTGGACGACACTCGCGGTGACGCTCCTCAAGGTCGCCGCGTTCGTCGCCCTGATGCTCGTCGTCGGTGCCCGGGTCGTCCCCTGGCTGCTGGAGCGCGTGGCGCGCACGGGATCCCGCGAGCTGTTCACGCTCTCGGTGCTCGCGGTCGCGCTCGGCGTCGCGTTCGGCGCGGCGGCGCTGTTCGGCGTCTCGTTCGCGCTGGGGGCGTTCTTCGCCGGCGTGGTGATCAGCGAGTCGGAGCTGAGTCATCAGGCGGCCGCCGACGCGCTCCCGTTTCAGGACGCGTTCGCGGTGCTCTTCTTCGTCTCCGTTGGCATGCTGTTCGAGCCCGCCGTGTTCATCGAGCAGCCGCTGGCGATTGCGGCGACGGTGCTGATCATCATCGTCGGGAAGTCGGTCGCAGCGTTCGCCATCGTCGTGCTGTTTCACCATCCCGTGCGGACGGCGCTCACGGTGTCGGCGAGCCTCGCGCAGATCGGGGAGTTCTCGTTCATCCTCACCGCGCTTGGGTACAGCCTCGGGATCCTGCCGTCGACGGGGCAGAGTCTGATCCTCGCCGGCGCGATCATCTCGATCACGCTCAATCCGCTCGCCTTCGCCGCGATCACGCCGATCGAACGATGGCTCGGCGACCGGCCACGGCTGCTCGACGCGCTGGAGCGGCCGCCCGCTGCGCTGATCGCGTTCCCTCCCTCCGTCGACGACACTCTGCTGCGCGACCACGTTATCATCGTTGGCTACGGGCGCGTGGGGGGAACGATCGGCGAGACGCTGCAACGCGAGGGGCTCCCCTTCGTGGCGATTGACCAGAATCGCGAATCGGTCGATACGTTGCGCGCGCGCGGAGTGCCGGTGCTCTATGGCGACGCTGCGCGGGCGGGTGTGCTCGAGATGGCTGGCATCCGACGCGCGCGACTCGTCGCGATCGCGACGCCTGACGCGTACCAGGCTCGCCGGATCGTGGAGTTGGCCCGCCAGGCGAATCCCGGCGTCGCACTCGTGGCGCGAACACACAGCGAGGCGGAGCAGGAGTACCTCGCGAGACACGGCGTCGAGATGGCCGTCATGGGGGAGAAGGAGCTCGCACTCGGCATGACGCGCTACGCGCTGGCCGCGCTTGGCACCGCGCCGCACGAGACGGAATCGATCGTTGACGCCTTGCGCGCGGGCGGCGATCCCGGCGCTGCGCAGCGTCGTTCCGCGACCGGCATCGGCGCACCGCCTCACGACACCATCTGAGCATGCGCGCCAGCGACGGCCGGTACGCATCGACGGGTGAGCGCGCACGGCTGCCTGCCGTACCCTCTCACCCGTCGCCAATCGGTGTCCGGCTCAGGCGGCGCCGCGGCGGCCGCCGTGTCTTACCGGGGTGGTGGTGGCGGCGGGCGGCGGCCCCACGTCGGCGCGTCGGGCTCCGTCATCATCCGCTGCACCGGGTTCTCCCGCAGCAGACGCAGCGCTTCCTGTACCGCGCGCTCGAGTTGCGGATCGCGGCCGGCCGCCACCTCCTTCGGCCAGTTCTCAACCTCGATGTCGGGGGCGACGCCGACGTTCTCAACGGCGAATTCACCTTCGCGCGAGATGAAGCCGAAGCGCGGCGCGATCATCGATCCGCCGTCCACGAACGGCGGCGTGTCGGTCGTCGCGACGAGTCCGCCCCACGTGCGCGTCCCGACCAGCGGCCCGATTTCGCGGCGCTTGAACATGTACGGCATCAGGTCGCCGCCCGAGCCGGCCATCTCGTTGATGATCATCACCTTCGGACCCCAGATGCCGGCTGCCGGGCTGGTGAACGGCACGCGGTCGCCGACGGGGTTGTTGAAGTAGCCGTCAAAATCGCGGTCGAGGATCTCGATGATGTAGTCGGCCGCCGAGCCGCCGCCATTGAACCGCTCATCGATCACCGCGCCCTGCTTGTCCTGCTGCGCGAAGTAGTAGCGGTTGAAGCTCGTGTAGCCGGGCTGCCCCGTGTTCGGGATGTAGACGTACGCCAGGCGGCCACCCGACAGTGAATCCACCAGCCGCCGGTTGTCTTCGACCCAGGCGCGGGTGCGCAGCCCCTGCTCGTTGGACACCGGCATCACGGTCACCTGACGGGCGCCGTCCATCGTCGGGCGGCCGTTGACGGTGAGCACCGTCTGCCGATTGGCCGTGCCGTCGAGCAGTCGATAGATGTTGTCGGGCGCACGCAGCTCGACGCCGTTGACCGCGAGCACGTAGTCGCCGCGCACGACGTTTAGTCCCGGTGTCGCCAGCGGAGCGCGCAGCTCGGGGTTCCAGCTTTCCGCATCATAGATGCGCGCGATGCGGTAGCGCTCGTTCTCGATCGTGAAGTCGGCACCGAGCAGGCCCGGGTTCGTCGACGGCACGTCAGGCATGTCGCCCCCTCGGACGTACGAGTGTCCGATGGCCGTCTCCGCGCCCATGTTGTCCAGCAGGTAATTGAGATCCGCGCGATGCATCACGAACGGCAGCAGCGGCTCGTACATCGCGCGCGCGGCCTCCCAGTCGGTTCCGTGCAGGTTGCGCACGTAGAAGTTGTTGCGCTGGTTGCGCCATCCTTCGGCGAAGATCTGCCGGAACTCTGCCGTCGGGTCGACATACGCGCGGAGCGCCACCGTCAGGCGCCCGCTGCCCGCGGCCGGCGGTGCCTTGTCGGCGTCGACGAGGAAGAGCGCGCCCTGCGCGCCGGGCGTCCGGTAGAGCAGCTTCCGCCCATCGCCGCTGACGACGAACTGCGCGACGCCCTGGGCGAACGGTGCCGCACGACGCGTCTTTAGCTCATAGCGGTGCAGCGTGCCGCCGGCTCCCGCGCCCGGCCGATCGGCGGTGCCACTCGGCGGCACCGGCTCGACGAAGAACATCGTGCCGGGAGGGCCCGACTGCAATTGCGCATAGTTGCGGAGCGCCACGTCCTGCACGGCGATGATCCGCTGCTGCAGCCCATCGAGGTCGATGCGCACGTTGCGTCGTGCCGCACGCGTGGCAGCGGAGTCGGATGCGACGGCCGAGTCGCGGGTCGCCGGCGCTCGTGTGGCGGGCACGCCGGCACTGGTGCGTGCCGCTTCCTCGTCACTCTCCGGCAGGAGCGGCGACGGCTCACCGCGAGCCAGCACCATCAGATACAGCCCCTTCGTCACGGCACGCTCGTAGGCCGACATGTCGAGCAGGCCGGAGTTCAGCGCGACGTTCGTCGATGCGAGGAACCAGAGATATCTGCCATTCGCGTCCCACGCCGGATTGGTCGCGTCGGCCATGCCATCGGTGACCTGATGCGAGCGACCGGTTTCCGTGTCGTGGAGGAAGATCGCGCGGAAGAGAGATGGCAGATGCTTCGGATAGGCGATCCAGCGCGAGTCCGGGCTCCAGACCGGCACGATCGACCGGTCCGCGCTGAATCTAGGATCGGCATCCGCCACGGTCGCGCGCCCACTGGCCACGTCGACGACCCAGAGCTTCAGGTGCGAGTCCTGAAACGCGATCCGGCGCCCGTCAGGCGACCACGCGGGCACATACGGACGGCTCGGCTCGGGGAGAGAAATCTCGCGCGGCGGCGCCAGTCCGTCCTGCGCGGCGATATACAGACTGTACTCGCCCGAGCGATCGCTGAAGTACGCGACCGACGCGCCGTCAGGCGACCACATCGGCCCGATCTCGGCCGACCCGCTGGCACTCGTGATGTTGCGGACATCACCCTTTTCGGCCGGAATTGTGAAGATCTCCCCTCGCGCTTCCACTGCCGCACGACGCCCGGTCGGCGAGAGGGCGAGGTTCGTCATCCGATTCGCGACGTCCTTCCACTGCGGCAGCATCCACGGGAAATCGCCCGCCGCGGTGATGTTCACGGTTCGGTGCTGCGCGCTGGACGGGTCCAACTCGTGCACCGAACCAGCCTGCTCGAACACCAGCGTGCCACCACCCGCATCGAGTGCCTTCACGTCGAAGTCGCGGAAGCGCGTGAGCTGGGCGACCCTCGTCGTGCCCGTGTGATACGACCAGACGTTGGCGACCCCGTCGCGATCGGAGATGAAATACACGACATCGCCGAGCCAGACGGGATCGGTGTCCTTGGAACCATCCCACGCCGGCGTCGTGACCTCGAGCGACTGCAGGTCCATGATCCAGATCGGCTTGTTCTGCCCCCCGCGGTAGTTGCGCCGCTCCTCGTCCCACGAGTTGTTGAGCCGATAGGCGATGCGCCGGCCGTCAGGCGAGATCTTCCCCTGGTAGGCGCGTGGCATCACCATCGGCTGCTCGACGCC
>JBBQHX010000019.1:0-26402 GCA_038324385.1 Gemmatimonadales bacterium
ATGGGGGATGAGGGACGGAAGACGAACGTACAACGCATTGGTTCGTCTTCCGTCTACCGTCCTCCGTCAGCGCTTCAGCGCAACAACGGCATCACTTCCTGGGCGAACAGTTCAATCCCCTCTGTGCGGGGGAAGTCGAGCAGACGCACGATCAGATAACTGACGCCCAGATCGACGAATGGCTGCAACTGTTCGGCCACCTGTGCGGGCGTGCCCAGAATCGCGTTGCGGTTGTAGGGCGATGTGGCGGCGATGCGCTGGGCTTCGGCTTCGGTCTCTGCCACGACGACGGCTTCGGCGGACCAGCTTTTGCCGATGGAGTCGTAATCCCGCCCCACCGCGTCGCAGTGACCGCGCAGAATCTCCAGTTTGTGGGCGTAATTTTCCAATGTGCCGCCGGGGATATTCCACCAGTCCGCGTGTTTGGCGACGACGCGCAGGGTCAGTTGCTCGCCACCACCGCCGATGAGAATGGGCGGCACGGGATTGGGCCGGGGTTCGCAGTAGGCGTTGTCGATGCGGTAGTATTTGCCTTCGTAACTGGCCGGTGCTTCCGTCCACAGCTTTTTGACGATTTCAATCGCCTCTTCCATCTGGGCGATGCGCACGGCTGGCTTGGGAAACTCCCAATTGTAGGCCGCGTACTCCTCCACCATCCAGCCCGCGCCGATGCCGCAGATGAAGCGCCCGCCGGTGAGCAGTTGCAGATTGGCGGCCATCTTCGCCATCAGCCCCGGATTGCGGTACGCCTGGCAGAGGACGCTGGAGCCGAATGTCAGGTCGGGATAGGCCGCCGCGAAATAGGCGATTGTCGTCATACATTCCAGATAGGGGGTGTCGTTGGACTGCCAGGCCGCCCAGGGCATGACGTGATCGTCTACCCAGACCGAATCGAAATGGGAGTGGACCCGGCCCAGCGTATTGTGAATCTGCTCGACGAAAGCCGTGCCGCTGCTGCCGTCCACGGGGAAAGAGTGCATGTGCCAGCCGAATTGGAGTTTGGGCATGGGAGAGTCCTTTCAAAGGTGGGAGATTGAGGGTGGAGCATGACGACAGACGACAGACGACAGACGACAGACGACAGACGACAGACGACAGACGACAGACGACAGACGACAAAAGACAGCGAACCACAGGAGCGAGGACGTGAAACGCGGAGCCAGGAGACAGTGAACCGCACGAAACAGCAAGCAGCGAAAGGCGAAATGCGCGATCTTGGAGTCACGGCGTGACAGGGAGCCACCCCTTCACTCGCATCTCGCGCTGGTCACTGGGTACGACCGCGGGCTAGCGTGCCATTCTTCTGTCTTCCGTCTTCTGTCTTCTGTCTCCTGTCTCCTGCTACTCCGCGAATTTCCCCATCTTCATGAACTTTTCGCGGCGGCGGCGGATGAGCTTGTCGGGCTTGAGGCGCCGGAGTTCTTCGAGATTGCGCGAGAGGGCCGACTTGAGGTGGGCGGCCGTGACGTCGTGGTCGGCGTGGGCACCGCCGACCGGCTCGGGGACGATCTCGTCGACGACCTTGAGTTCGTAGAGGTCGGGGGCGGTGATGCGCAGGGCGCTGGCCGCCTTTTCGCGCATCGCGGGGCTCTTGCCGTCCTTCCAGAGAATGGCCGCGCACCCTTCGACGGTGATCACCGAGTAGACGGCGTTCTCCATCATCAGCACGCGATCGGCAACGCCGAGGGCGAGCGCGCCGCCGGATCCACCCTCGCCGATGATCGTGGCGATGATTGGCGTCTGGAGGCTCGACATCTCGATCAGATTCCGCGCGATCGCCTCGGACTGCCCACGCTCCTCGGCGCCCAGCCCCGCCCAGGCGCCGGGGGTGTCGATGAGCGTCAGCACTGGCGCCTGGAACTTCTCAGCCAGCTTCATCAGTCGGAGCGCCTTTCGGTACCCCTCCGGGTGGGCCATGCCGAAGTTCCGGTGCAGGTTCTCCTTGAAGTCGCGGCCGCGCTGATGCCCGATGAGCATCACGGTCTCCCCCTCGAACCGCGCCCACCCGCCGACGATCGCCGCGTCGTCGCGGAAGAGGCGGTCGCCGTGCAGTTCGATGAAGTCGGTGAACAGCAGGCGGACGTAGTCGAGGGTGAACGGCCGCCGGGCGGCGCGCGCGACCTGCACGCGCTGCAGCGGCGAGAGGTTGGCGTAGATCTCGCCGCGCATGTCGAGCAGCTTCTGCTCCAGCGGGCCGATGACCTCGTCGAGGCTCAACTTGCGATCGCCGGCCATCTGCTTCAGGTCGGCGATCTCCTTCTCCAGCTCCGCAATCGGTTTCTCGAAGTCCAGTGTAGCCGGGCTCGCCACGTCAGCTCCCGCGCAGGAGGCGCACCTGCTCGTCGCCGAGCAGGGCACGCAGTTCAGTGAGGGCGGCGTTGGTCGCCGAGAGAGTCAGGGAACGGGAGCGGAACCGCGCGCGGGTGCCGTTACCGTCGCTCCAATGTAGTTCCAGCGGTGCCGATCCCGGATGGCCCTCGACCACCGCGCGAATGTCGCGCATGACGTCCGGGAGCACCGAGCCGACGCCATTTCCGGCCGTCAGCGTAAGCGCCACGGTAATCTGGCCACTGGCACGCACTTCCGCGAATCGGGTGACCGAGTCGATGATGAAGCTCGGGTTCTCGGCGTCCGCGTCTCGCTTCGAGTAGCCGCCCGCGAGCAGCACGGGGATGTCGGCCTTGATCTTGTCCGACAGCGCCGACCAGGCCTCGGGGAAGACGATGACTTCCGTCGTCCCGGTGAAATCCTCGATCGTCAGGCGCGCGAACTCGGCGCCGCTGCGCTTGGAGATCTGGCGCTTGATCGCCGTGACCACGCAGCCGACGATGATCTTCTCCGGCGACCAGGTGCCGAGCTGCGCAATGGTGTGCGTCGCGAACAGTTCGCACTCGACGCGGAACGGCTCCAGCGGGTGACCGGAGACGTAGAAGCCGAGGATCGCCTTCTCGTTCGTGAGGCGCTCGGATTCGGACGCGGGCGCGATGTTGGGAAGTTGCAGCCGCACCTGCGACCGCTCGTTGGCCGCGTCGTTCGGCCCGCCGAAGAGGGAATGCTGCCCGCTCTCGCGCTCGGCCTGCTGTAGCGACGCCTCCTGCATCGCCTGGTCGAGGACGGCGAGGTACTGCGCGCGATGCCCGCCCAGCCCGTCGAGCGCACCAGCGTGGATCAGCGCCTCGAACACGCGGCGGTGGCACAGGCGGAGGTCGACCCGCTGGACGAAATCGAAGAAGTCCGCGAACGGTCCCTTCTCGACCCGCGTCGCGAGAATCGAGTCGATCGCGCCGCGGCCGACGTTGCGGACCGCACCGAGCCCGAAGCGCACGCGATCGTCGGCGATCACGGTGAACTTGTAGTTCGACTCGCTCACGTCAGGCGGGAGCACCTCGATGCCGAGCTCGCGCGCCTCGTTGACGTACTTGATGACGCTCTCGGTGTCGCCGATGCACGACGACAGCAGCGCGGCCATGAACTCGGCCTTGTAGTGCGCCTTGAGGTACGCCGTCTGATACGAGATGACCGAATAGGCGACCGAGTGGCTCTTGTTGAAGCCGTAACGGCCGAACGTCTCGATCTGACTCGAGATGTCGCGAATGATCGACCGGTCGTAGCCGCGCGCGATCGCCTTCTCGGCGAACTTGCCGAGCTCCTTCGAGATCAGGTCGGCGTCCTTCTTTCCCACCGCCTTCCGAAGCACGTCCGCTTCAGCGAGCGAGATCCCCGCCAGCGTCTGGGCGATCCGCATCACCTGCTCCTGATAGGTGATGACGCCGTACGTTGTCTTGAGGATCGACTCCAGTTCCGGGAGCTGATAGCTGACCGTCTCCTCGCCCCGCTTGCGCTTGATGTAGACCTTGTGCATCCCGGCGTCCAATGGACCTGGACGCAGCAGCGCGTTGGAAGCGACGAGATCGTCGAAGCAATCGGCGCGCATCGAGCGGAGCACGTCGGTCGCGAGCGCCGATTCGAACTGGAAGACGCCCGCCGTTCGTCCCGCGCGGAGGAGGCGGTAGGTCTCCTCGTCGTCCATCGGCAGCGCGTCGAGATCGAGCTTCACGCCCGAGCGCGCCTCGATCGAGACGAGCGCGTCGAAGATGACGGTCAGCGTCGTCAGGCCGAGGAAGTCCATCTTCAACATGCCCGCCTTCTCGAGGCAGTTCATGTCGTACTGCGTGACGACGATCGCCTCATCCGACCCGGCGCCGGAGCCCTTCGAGCTCTGCGTGCAGATCGGGACGTAGTCGTCGATCGGACCCGGCGCGATCACGACGCCTGCCGCGTGCACCCCCGTGTGGCGCGACAGCCCCTCGAGCGCCGCCGCATAGTCGAGCAGCTGGCGGTAGCGTGGTTCCTCGGCGTAGAACTTCTTGACCTCGGGGATCTGAACGAGCGCTTCCTTCACCGTGAGGTTGTAGGCCGGCCCGTTCGGAATCAGCTTCGCCAGCGCGTCGGTCTCCGACGGGGTGAAGCCCAGTGTGCGCCCGACGTCCTTGATCGCCGCGCGGGACTTCATCGTCCCGAACGTGACGATCTGGCCGACGGCTTCCCTGCCGTACTTCTGCCGGACGTACTCGATGACCTCGCCCCGTCGCTCGAAGCAGAAGTCGACGTCGACGTCAGGCATCGAGACGCGTTCCGGATTCAGGAAGCGCTCGAACAGCAGGTCGTATTGGAGCGGACAGACGTTGGTGATTCCGAGCGAGTACGCGACCAGTGACCCCGCCGCCGATCCGCGCCCCGGCCCCACCGGAATACCGCGGTCGCGCGCCGCCTGGATGAAATCGGCGACGATGAGGAAGTAGCCCGCGTAGCCCGTCGTGGTGATCACGTCGAGCTCGTAACGCATCCGTTCGACGACGTCTGCCCGGAGCTCGTCGCCGTAGCGCTTGCGTGCGCCCGCCTCCGTCAGCCTGACGAGCAGCTCGTTCTCCGTCGCGACGTCAGGCGGGAGGGGGAAGGTCGGGACATGGTACTTCTTCGCGAACTCGACCTTTGTACGGTCGGCGATCGCGAGCGTGTTCTCGATCACGTCCGGCCGACCGGGGAATCGCGACCGCATTTCGTCGGCGGTCTTGAAGTACAGCCCCTGGTCGTAGTGCATCCGGTCTGCGTCCGACCGGTCGCGGCCCAGCCCGATGCAGAGCAGGATGTCGTGCGCGTCGTGATCCTGATCGCGCAGGAAGTGCGCGTCGTTCGTGGCGACCACGGGAAGGCCGAGGTCGTCGCCGAGCCGGAAGATCTCCGAATTGAGCTTCGCCTGACCCTCGGAGTCGTGCCCCTGCACCTCGAGGTAGTAGCGCCCGTCGAACAGGTTCGCGTACCATTCGGCGGCCTCACGCGCCCGGGCGTAGTCGCCGCCGAGCAGGTGCTGGGCCACCTCGCCCGCCATGCACGCCGACGAGACGACGATCCCCTCGGCGTGGCGCGCGAGAAGTTCCCGGTCGACGCGTGGCTTCATATAGAAGCCTTCGGTGTATGCGAGCGACGAGAGCTTGACTAGGTTTTTATAGCCGATCTCGTTCTGCGCGAGGAGGACGAGGTGGTAGTACGCCTTGCCGCCCGGGGCCCGGCTGCGCTCCCGCCGGTCTCCGGGCGCGACATACGCTTCCATTCCGAGGATGGGGGACACACGCGCTTTCTTCGCCTTCTCCTGGAACTCCCACGCGGCGTGGAGATTTCCGTGGTCGGTGATGGCGAGGGCCGGCATCTCGAGCTCCTGGGCGCGGCGAATCAGATCATCGATCCGATTGGCCCCGTCGAGAAGCGAGTACTCGGACTGGCAGTGGAGATGGACGAAGGACATCAGACCCGCAGTATAGCGGCGGCACGGGGCGCCTGTCAAAGCGTCGTGTATCGCCGCACTATGACGTAAGCTGCTGTCCGAAAATGAGTTGGATAAGCACTGACACGTCGAAATCGAGCGAGTGATCGGTTTCAGCGCGTCGTTCCGCGGCACCCGTGTCACCGACGCACGGGCAGTCCGCCGCCGCCGGTCATTCGAGACCGCACCCCACGCTCGTGAGGCATCCGATGGTCGCTGTCCGCCCTCCGCGCACGTCGTTCGGCCCCCCTCGGCGCCTGATGGCCGCCGTCCTGCTCGTGGTCGTCATTGCTGGGGCGGGCTGTGGGGACGGTGGCACCGAGCCTCCGGCCGCTTCGTTCCAGCTCGCCGTGCGCGGCGGGGTGACGCTGGCGGGCCCGGCCACCGGGCGGCTGCGCGGCGTGCCCCTGCTCGTCGTGACCGACCGGGCGGGGGAGCCCGTCGCCGGTGCGAAGATCACGGTGGCGGGCTCCGGGGGCGTGACGCTCCCCCCGGGCGACATCGCCACCGGACCCGATGGCATCGCCCGGGTCGATCTCATTCTGGGCGCCACCCCCGGCACCGGGCGGGTGAGCGCCGTGCTGGTCGACAACAGCCGGCAGACGGTCAGTGTAGAGGTGGGCATCGGGCCGGCCCCGACGATCGGCACCATCACGCCGAGCTCGTTCGCGGTGGGCGACACGATCACGGTGCAGGGCACCGGGTGGCCAAGCGAACTCCCGCCGACGGTGGTGGTCGGCGGGATGCGCGCACGGACGCTGGCCGTGACGGCAGCAGGCGTACGGGCGATCGTTCCGCCGTGCGTCGATGTGACCGCGGGTGGGGCGGTGAACGTCGTGGCCGAACTGGGCGACGTCGTGACGACCGCCCCCGCCACGGCGCAGCTCACGAGCGTCGGGGCCGCACTGGCCCTCCGTCCGTATCAGGGCGTCACGATCGACGCCTCCGACGTCGCCACCTGCGTCGCGCTGGGGGGGATGACCGCGCGTTATGTGGTCGTTCCACAGTTCGCCGACGGGGGCGAGACGAGCGGCAGCAACGTGCTGCTTCCGCGGCCACACAGCTATCTGCTCGGCACCGGCCCGCAGACCGGGCCGGTGGTGTCGCGTTCGGCGAGCGAGAGCCAGGTCCGTCGTCCGTCCGCCCAGATGCTGCTCGACCGGCGGCTGCGGGGCGAGGAGGCGCGTCTGGCGCCGATCGCCGCGGCGGCCGGACCGAAGCCGTTCGGCGAGGTGCCGACCCTGTCGGCGCAGGTCGCGGGCAGCTCGCGCCCGTTCTTCATCCTCGGCGGACTCAGCGGGGTCGAGACGTTTCTGACGATCAACGCGCGGCTCCTCCACGCCGGCGACAACGTGCTGCTCTACGTCGATCAGGCCGCGCCAGCGGGCGGCTTCAGCGACGCCGAGTACGGTCGACTGGGGCGCTTGTTCGACACCAAGCTCTACGAGCTCGGCACGCGGACGTTCGGCATGGCATCCGACATCGACAACGACCGCCGGATCATCGTTCTGCTCTCGCCGGCCGTGAACAAGCTTGTTCCGTCGCCGGAGTGCGTCTTCTCCGGGTCGGTGACGGGCTACTTCTACGGCCGCGACCTGATCGACCTCCCGAACTCCAACAAGACGGAGGTCTTTTACGGCCTCGTGCCCGATCCGCAGGGGCTGAGCGGAGGCTGCAATCAGTCGCTCGACGCCGTGCGGCGCACGCTGCCGGGAACGTTCATCCACGAGTTCCAGCACATGATCTCCTACAACCAGCACGTGCTGGTGCACGGAGGGCTGCAGGAAGCCGACTGGTTGAACGAGGGACTGAGCCACCTCGCCGAGGAGTTGACGTCGAGGACGTACGAGCTCGACCCGTCGCAGCCGCGCAAGACGCCGGAGCAGCTCTTCCCCGATTCGTCGCAGGGGTACATCGTACCCAACATGCTCAACGCGGCCGACTATCTGTCGAATCCGAGTGTCAGCTCACTGACCATCTTCGAGAGCCTGGGCACGCTGGCGGAACGTGGTGCGGCGTGGCTCTTCCTGCGCTGGCTGGGTGATCAGAAGGGGGAGGGGATCTACCGGCGGCTGGTCGAGACGCGGAGCACCGGCGCGGCGAACGTGCAGGAGCAGAGCGGGGAGCCGTTCGCACGCCTGTTCGGCGACTTCGCCATCGCGCTCTATGCCGACCTGAGCCCCGACGTCGACCGAACGCGCCTCGATCCGCGGTACCGGTTCACGACCCGTGATTTCCGCATCCTGTTCCAGCGGTTCAGCGACATCGGCGCGAACACCGACCCGTTCCCGATCAACGCGAAAGTGCTTCCGTTCGGCGCGACGATCGCGGGCTCGATGGTGCCGGGGACGATGGACTGGTACGTCCTGACCGCGCCCGCCGACGGACCGCGGGCGGCGCTGACCTACACGACGCCCGCGGGGAATCCGCTGCCAGCGTCGCTGGTGCCGCAGGTGGGCCTCCTGCGCATTCAGTAGCCGGATGGCCGTGCGAACTCGCCGCCGCCGCGCTCTCCGCGCGGCGGCGTGGAGCATGCTGGCGGTCGTGCTGCTCGCGGCTGCCATGCCGACGGGCCGCTACATCGCTCGCGCGGCGGCCGCCGAGGCGTCGATCCTCGCGCGGCGGCGGCCGATTCCCGAGCTGATCGCCGATCCGCGCACGCCGCCCGCCACACGAGACAAGCTTGCGCTCGTGCTGGAGGCGCGACAGTTCGCCGAGGATTCGCTCGGACTGCGCGCGGGCGACAGCTACACGCAGTTCACGCAGCTCGACAGCGACACGCTCGTCCTGGTAGTGTCGGCCGCCTATCGCGACCGCCTCGCGCGGAAGGGGTGGTGGTTCCCGATCGTCGGGCGGGTGCCGTACAAGGGGTTTTTCGACCCAGCCGACGCCGCGCGCGAGGGCGAGCGCCTGACGCGGGACGGCTTCGACGTGAACATCCGCCCGGCGAGTGCCTTCAGCACGCTTGGCTGGTTCAACGATCCACTGCTATCGACGACGCTGCGGTCGGATTCGCTGCGACTGGTGGACACGGTGATCCACGAGCTGCTCCACTCGACCTACTACGCCGCCGGCGCCGCCGTCTTCAACGAGTCGTTCGCCAACTTCGTCGGCGCGCGGGGGGCGCAGCGCTTCTTCGCCGCACGCGGCGACACCGCGGCGGTGGCACGGCTGCAGGCGCGGTGGCACGACCAGAAGTTGATGGGGCGCGTGTGGACCGATGCCTACAGTGCCGTCGAATCGGCGTTCGCGCGCTACCCCGACGATTCGAGCGCGCGTGTGGCGGCCCGCGACACCGTATTCGCCCGTCTCCGCCAGACGCTGTTGACCGAGATCGCACCGCGTCTCCGCGCAACCGACCCCGAGTCGCTGCGCCGGCTCCGGCTCGACAACGCCGTGCTGATGTCGCGCCGCGTCTATCTGACGGAGCTGCAGCGGTTCGACGATCGCTGGGTGCGCGAGGGCGGCGACCTCCGCGCCACGATCCGCGGCGTCATCGAGGATCACCGGACTGGACGACTGGGTGATTCGCCGGCCGCCGGCGAGGCGGGGTCGCCACTCGACTAGCCGAACCGGCCGCGCAGGAGCGCCCGCAGATCCACCCCGCTGGCCGGAACAGGCGAGTGATCGACTGGCGCGGCGCCGGCGGCCTCGACGACGACCCGCTGCATCGTCTCGCGCACACCGCGATCGAGGAAGCGCGAGAGCTGGTCGATCGAGTAGTCGGAGCCGCGCCGCGTCTGATAGACGTGCAGCGGGTATGTGATGGCAAGATGATGGCGAGCGCGCGTCATCGCGACGTACATGAGGCGCCGCTCTTCCTCCAGCTCGGCCGCGTCGTTCGTCGATCGGGCGAGCGGGAACCACCCGTCGACGGCCCAGATCAGAAAGACCGCATCCCACTCGCGCCCCTTCGCGCTGTGCGTGGTGGACAGGACGAGCGTATCGCCGTCGTCGGCGTCGTCCGAGCCGTCGGCGAGATCCTGCGTGCTCTGCGGCGGTTCGAGCGCGAGCGCGGTGAGGAAGGCCCCGCGATCCGGATAACCGGCGGCGATCGTCTGCAACTGCTCGAGGTCGGCCAGGCGTGGATCGGCGTCGTCGTAGCGCTCGCGGAGAATGTCGTCGTAGAGCGTTCGGACACGGGCGATCTCGGCGGCCACGACACCGCCGCCGGTGCCTGACGACGTCGGCGCGTCGCGCAGTCCGACGAGCAGCGCGGCGAGCTGGGCGTGTGCCTGACGCGCGCGCGGTGGCGGCGTCCAGCGCGTGAGCGCGTCGAGCGACCAGTCATGGGTGAGCAGCACCTCGATCGCCTGACGCGCGGTCGCGTCGCCGATGCCCGGGAGAAGCTGCAGCACGCGGTACCAGCTCACCTCGTCGCGCGGATTCTCCAGGACGCGGATGAACGCGATCACGTCCTTGACGTGCGCGGCTTCGAGAAACTTGAGTCCGCCCCACTTCTCGTACGGCACGCGACGGTTCGTCAGTTCGATCTCGAGATCGGCCGACATGTAGCCGGCGCGGAACAGAACGGCGATCTCGCGCAGCGGGATCCCCTCCTCCTCGTGCAGCGCGAGAATCCGGTCGACCACGAACGCCGTCTGTCCCTGTTCGTCGCGCGCGGTGACCAGCCACGGCCGTTCGCCATCGGTGCGCGTCGTGAACAGCGCCTTGGTATAGCGCTCCGGCGCGCGGCTGATGAGGGTGTTGCTGCTGTCCAGGATCGGCTGGCTCGAGCGGTAGTTGCGCTCCAGCGTGACGATGGTGGTGCCGGGGAACTGTCGCGGAAAATCGAGGATGTTGCGGACGTCGGCGCCGCGGAAACTGTAGATGCTCTGCGCGTCGTCGCCGACGACGGTCACGTTCCGGTGCCCGCGGCACATGCCGCGCAGGATGCGCGACTGGAGGACGTTGGTGTCCTGATACTCGTCGACCAGGATATGGTCATAGAGGCCGGCCATCCGGTCGGCGAGCGTCGGGGCGGCCTCGAGCAGCGTGGCCCAGGACAGGAGCAGATCGTCGTAATCGAGCAGATTCCGCGCGCTCTTCCGCTCGACGTAGTCGCCGAGGACGCGGCGGATGTCGTCGGTGCGATCGGCGAAGGCGGGAAGCTGGTCTTCGATGACCGCGTCGAGCGGTTGCTCGGTGTTCACATGGCGCGAATAGAGCCGGAAGAGCGTTTCCTTCTTCGGAAATCGATGCTTCTTCTCGGCGAAGCCCATCTGCGCGCGGGCGAGCCCAACGAGGTCTTCCGCGTCACCCTGATCGAGGATCGTGAAGTCGGGCGCGAGGCCGGCCGCGGGACCGAACTTGCGGAGGAGCCGGTGTGCGGTGCCGTGGAAGGTGCCGCCCTGGACGCGTCGGCCGGCCGCGCCCGCCAGCCGTTCGACGCGCGCGAGCATCTCCTGCGCGGAGCGGCGCGTGAAGGTCAGGAGGAGGATCCGTTCGGGCGATATCCCGCGCGCGAGCAGATGTGTGACGCGAACGACCAACGTGCGGGTCTTACCCGTGCCGGCACCCGCCACTACCAGGAGCGGGCCGTCGCCGTGCGTGGCAGCCGCGCGCTGTTCCGGGTTCAACTCGTCGGCCAGCGCGGCGACCGATGGAAGCGCGACGTCCGGTCTGGGACGTGCGGGATGCAGGCGCGGATCGCTGGACATGGGGAGCGGAATATAGCCGAGCGGCGCGCTGCCGCCCGGCCGGATGGATGATGGTCACCCGTTGTGGAGAACCACCGTGCTTCGAAGTCTTGCCGCGCGTCTGCCGCGGCTGTTGGCAATCGTCGGACTGATCGCGAGCGTGGGCTGCCTCTCGGACACGGCGATGCCCGTCGAGCCGCCGGAGCCCGAGGCGCGCCTGCGCGTGGTGCACGCGGCCTCGGGCGCGCCGTCGCTGGACGTCTTCTTCCAGGCGAACGGGATCACGGCGCAGGTGGGGACGGCCGCGGGGTTTGGGAACTCGTCGCAATACTATCAGATCCCGGCGGCCGGGGTGCGTCTGATCGCGCGCCCCATCGGAATCGCGCCGTCGCCGTCCGCCTCGCTCACGCTCGATCAGACGTTGCGCGAGTTCGAGCCCGATGCGAGCTACTCGTCGCTGATCCTCGGCGACAACGAGGCGCTGGAGATCGTGACGTTCGAGGACGACTACACGAATCTGCCGGCCGGCGAGGTCCGCGTGCGTCTGGTGCACGGCGCACCGGGTGTGGCGTCGTTCGACTTCTATATGCTTGCCCCTGGCCAGTCGCTCGCGACGGCGATACCGCGCTTCAATCTGCTTGGCTTTCGGGGCGTGTCGCTCTACACGACGCTACCCGCCGGCATCTATAGTATGGTTTTTACCGTCGCGGGCTCGAAGCAGATCCTCCAGCAGATCCCGGAAATTTCCTTTCCCGGTGGCGAGACGCGCACGGTCGTCGGCGTCGCGGGGCTGCCCGGCGGCTTGGGGCAGCCGTTGATCCTGCGAGGGGCGTTTAACTGACGGCTGTGGGCTGTGGGCTGTGGGCTGTGGGACGTGGGACGTGGGACGTGGGACGTGGGACGTGGGACGTGGGAGCGCCGAGCGGCGCGAGTGTCGGGGCGGGCTCACCCTCGCCAATAACTCGTTCCCCCCCCGCAGCTGGCCAACGAATGGTGACGGCCTCTCCCGACACTCGGGCGCCGGCGCCCTCCTGCGGGACGACACCAGCATGCCGCTACCTGGCGCCCGCCGCCGAAAATCCAATGTGACGGACCATTGCGAGGGTGGGTCTGTAGCGGCGAGTCTCCGTTCGCGAGCGCAATCGTCCGAGTCGTCGAACTCGGTGTGACGCGATTCGCATGGGCAGGGTCTCATGCGCGGGTGACGTGAGGGGCGGTAAGCCGTCCTTCGCTTGGGAAACACGGTTCGGGATCGATCGTCGCGGTGCGGCAGCTGCCGCACAGGTCCAGGAACGAGGGAGCCCGGGGACGATGCAGGCAATGCCGGTTCGGCCGGCACGCCAGGCGACGCGCTCCGCCCGAGAGGTGCTGGAGCGCGGATGACCACGGCTGGCTGCGCACTGCATTGGCTTGACGAGTTGCCGGAGCCCCGCCAGATTGACCCGGCTGCGCCTCGCACGGTACCATCGTGCGGCGCGCGGTTGGACGAGGGACGTTCGACGCAGGATGCAGGACCACCAGATGTAGCGAGGGGCAGGATCGGGCCGTCTACGCGACGATGGCCACCGGTCTAGTCCATCGCACAGCTGAGTCACGCACATGTGGCTCAACCGTAGCACAGACAGGGGCGCCGAACGAGTCCGGTGACCTCGGTCTTTCCACCACGCACTTCTCTCAGGGGGAAGGATGCACAAGTTTGGACGTTTCATGCTGCTGTCCGGTGTGGCCGTGTTCGGCCTCACGGCTTGCGGCGATGATGTCACGGTCGTCGAAGGTACGCCGCCAGCCCCGACGCCGCCGCCCGTCGTGAACGTCGTGAATCCGACGGTCACGATCGCATCGGTCAACAGCAATTCGACGGGTAACCCCGTCAATCTCAGCAACGTCGCGGGTCAGGTCGATGTCGTTGTCAACATCAACCCGGGCTCCTATCGTCTCGCCCGCGTCGACGTCCTGCTCGGCACGACGGTCGTCGCGTCGCAGACGTTCACGACCGCGCAGATCCAGCAGATGCTCGAGGGCGCCGTGATCGACGGCTTCTCGGCGCAGCTCTCGGGTCAGATCGGTGGCGTCCAGACGGTCACGATCTCGATTCCGACGGACCAGCTCACGGCCGCCGGCGCGCCGGCGTTCCCGAACGCCACGTACGCGCTCAGCGTCCGCGCCACGTTCGCCCCGGGCACCGGCCTGCCGACGACGGCGCCGCAGAACCCGGTCGTCACCTCGACGAACACGCTCAATCTGACGTTCAACAACGCGTCGCAACTGATCGCGTCGTTCTCGAACACCTCGACGCGTCCCGCGGTCCTCGCGCCGGCTGGTGGTGTCGCGACGGGTCCCGACCTGATGACGTGGCGCCAGGGCAACCTGACGATCTCCGTCCGCGCGGCCTCCTTCACGGGTGTCGCCTCGAACGCCGCCTCGCTTCCCGGTCAGCTCGTCAAGATTGATGCAGCGGGCGCGGTTGTCACGGGCGCTGAAGCGCAGACTATTCCGGTCACGCTGACGCGCGTCGGCACGACCAACGAGTACACGGCGACCCTGTCGTCGGCGATCGCCGGCGTGACGGGCCGTTTCCAGCTCGGCCTGGTCGGTGACGCCTCGACGGCTGTCGGACCGGTCGTCAACCCGATTGTCCGCATCGACAACGTGCAGCCGGCCGTCGGCGCCACCGCGCCGGCCTTCCGGAACGCCACGCCGTTCTTCACGAACGCTAGCTTCACCTTCAACGCCGCGACGTCGGGCTCGCCGTTCCTCAACCTCGGAACGATCGCTGACTCCATGCCGGGCGTTGGTGGGACGCAGACGAAGTTCTTCGTCGGCACGCCGGCGAATGTGAGCACGACGCTCGCGAGCAGCACGCTGGCCGGTCTCACGGCGCTGACCGAAGTCACGAGCACGGCCGCCCTGCCCGCGACACTGACGAACGATCAGTACCGTGTGCTGGCCGTGGTGTATGACAACCTCGGGAACTTCCGCGCCTTCGGCTCGCCGACGTTCGGTGTCGACATCGTTGCGCCGACGGGCTTCGCCTTCTCGGCTCCGACGCCGGCCGACAGCGCCCGTCTGACCGTCGCGCCGACGGTTGGTTTCAATTCGACCAACGTGCTCGATAATGCGTCCGGCTTCGGCACCAACCGTTACCGCGTCAGCGTTGCCGGTCTGACTGCTGGTGGCCAGATCTGCCCGGTTGGTTCGGGTGGTTCCGCCACGTGTGCCGCGGTTGCGCAGGGCGATGCGTTCGCCTTCACGCCGACGGTCGCTGGTTACTACACGGTGAACTCGCAGCTCGCCGATACGGCCGGCAATCTGACCACCGTTGTCGCTCGTCGCTTCCTGTTCGATGCCGTCGCGCCTGCCTTCACGGGTGGCCTGACGATCCCGAACCAGATCGTGCCGGGCACGTCGGTCACGTTCAACCCGACGATCACGGACAACCTTGATCTCGACGATGCGTTCGCCGTGGTTGGCTTCGCGTCGGGCGTCAACGCTCGCTTCGCGATGGCCGATATCGGCAGCTTCGGCGAGCCCCTCACGACGACCGCGAGCCCGGCGCTGACCATCGCGTCCTTCCCGCGCTCGTTCCAGCTCGTCGGCGCTGGTGGAACCGCTCCGGCCGCTCCGGCCGCTGGCACGGTCGAAGCCAACACCGTGATCGTTCGCGCGATGGATGTCGCGGGCAACATGGCGTCGGTTTCGCAGCCGATCCCGTCGCAGAACCTCGGCGGCACGACGCAGAACTGGACGGGATTGGGCATCAACACGTTCACGATCACGGCGCCGGCTGGCGGCTTCGATGTCGAGAACGATGCTTCGATCCAGGCGGGTGGCGCACCGGAAACGGTCGACCTCGTCGCTGAAGTGCTCGCCACGGGCCTGGACATCAACAACCCGTTCACCTCGATGGTGTTCTGGTACCAGGATCCTATGACGGGTGACTTCGTCCAGATCGGTGCGGCCACGGTCGGCGTGACGACCAACGCCATGAACGAGCGGGTCTTCCGCTACACGTTCCCCACCTGGAACCCGCCGGCCTCGCTCGGCACGGGCGCTTCGGTGAACATCATCGCCACGGGTATCCGCGGCGCGAACATCCTCGGATCCGGCCTGGTTTCGATCGACCTGGTCAACTAATCGGACCCGCTGGTTGAAGAAGCCCCACCCGCAAGGGTGGGGCTTCTGGTTTTCCGGTCATGAGCGGCGCGCATCGCGCATCCATGACCGCCCAACGACGAGGCCCCGCGCACGATTGTGCGCGGGGCCTCGTTCGTCATCGCTCGGCTCCGTTCGGCGGATCGGGTTTTCCCGTCAGGCCATCGCTTCGAGCGTCGCGCGCAGCACATAGGCAGGGACGGGGATCACTTCCAGCCCGAACGCCTCGCCGAACCCCGCCGCCGCCAACCGCGCGAACCCGTCGACCGTCGGCGCGGCCTCGCCCAACTCGCGCGCCAGCGACGTCATCGTCACCCCGGCGATCCCACATGGGACGATCAGGTCGAAGTACGACAGGTCCGTCGTCACGTTGAGCGCGAAGCCGTGCCAGGTTACCCAGTCACGCGCATGCACACCGATCGACGCGAGCTTTCGCCCACCCGTCCAGACCCCGGTGTAGCCGGCGTTCCGTTCGGCGTGCAGCCCCACGCGGCCGCAGCCAAGGATCAGCGCCTCTTCGACCTGTCGCAGATACCAGTGCAGATCCTTGCGATGCCGTTTGAGATCGATGATCGGGTAACCGACCAGCTGCCCCGGCCCATGAAAGGTGACGTCCCCGCCGCGCTCCACCTCGTACAGCGCCACTCCCCGCGACCCCAACAGCTCGGCCGACGTCGTCAGGTGCGCCGCCTTCGTCGCTCGCCCCAGCGTGACCACCGGCGGATGCTCGACCAGCAGCAGCACATCCTCGCCGAGCGCCCCGCTGATCCGCGCGCGCGCAACGGCACGCTGCAACTCGAGCGCGTCCGGGTACGGCGTCAGCGGAAGTCGAACGACGTGCAGATGGGGCATCGGGGAAGAGACAGCAGACAGAAGACAGAAGACAGGAGACAGGAGACAGGAGACAGGAGACAGGAGACAGGAGACAGGAGACAGGAGACAGGAGACAGGAGACAGGAGACAGGAGACAGGAGACAGGAGGGGCGGCGAGGGGTGTCATCCCGCAGGAGCGCCGTCAGGCGTGAGTGTCGGGACGGGCTCTCCTTCGCCCATAGCTGACCAATAGGTAGTGAAAGCCCATCCCGACACTCGCTCGCTGCGCTCGCTCCTGCGGGATGACAGTTGCGTCGCCCCTTCTATTTCTTATCTCCTCGCTCCCGCAGCCCCCACAGCCCAAAGCCCACAGCCCATAGCCCATAGCCGCCCCTCTCACGCGTGGATCATCTTCCCGAGCGAGTCCAGCGTAGCCTCGGCGATCGCTTCCGACAGCGTCGGGTGGGCGTGGATCGCGAGGTCGATCTCCTCGACGGTGAACTCGTTCTCGCGAGCGACGACGATCTCGTGGATAATTTCCGTCGCGTGGGCGCCGATGATGTGGGCGCCGAGGATCTCGCCGTGCTTGGTGTCACGGATGATCTTGACGAATCCGTCGGTCTCACCTGACGTGCGCGCGCGGCCGTTGGCGGAGAAGGGGAACTTGCCAACCTTGTACTCGAGCTTCCGCTCCTTGCACTGCGCTTCCGTCAGCCCAACCGAGGCGACCTCGGGGTGACAGTAGGTAGCGTTAGGGATGTTCTCGTAGTTGACCAGGTGCGGCTGCTCGCCCGCCAGCAGTTCAGCCAGCACATGTCCCTCCCGCGAACCCTTGTGGGCGAGCATCGGTCCGCCGGCGACGTCACCGATGGCGTAGATCCCGGGCGCACTGGTCTCGAATCGCTCGTTGATCTGGACGAAGCCCCGATCGGTGAGCTGCACGCCCGCTTCCTTGAGCCCGCTCTCGTCGACGTTCGGCGCGCGACCGGCGGCGACGAGCACTTTCTCGACCTCGAGCGTCTCGGTCTTGCTCCCCACCGTGACGTCGAGCGTCACGCCCGACTTGCCGACCTTGGCGTTCGCCAGCTTCGCGCCGGCTTTTACCGTGATGCCACGCTTCTTGAACGCCTTCGCCAACTCCGCCCCGACGTCCTGATCCTCCAGCGGCAGGATCTGCGGCGCGACCTCGAGCAGCGTGACCTGGGTGCCGAAGGCGCTGAACACGTCGGCGAATTCGCATCCCACGGCGCCGGCGCCGACGATGGCCATGGTCTTCGGTGCCGTCTCGAGAATCAGTGCCTCGTCGGACGAGAGGACCGTCTTGCGATCGAGCTCGAGGCCGATCTGCGGCAGGCCGCGCACGCGCGATCCGGTGCAGATGACCACCGCCTTGGTCGCCTCGTGCGTCACTTCCTTGCCGTCAGCGCTCTTCACGGTGACCTTCCGGCCGCCGGCGAGGCGCCCCATGCCCGCGATGTGCGTGACCTTGTTCTTCTTGAGGAGGAAGCCAACGCCCTTGGAGTTCTGCTCGCTGACGGAGCGCGAGCGCTTCATTGCTACGCCGTAGTCGAGCGTGACCTCGCCGACGTTGACGCCGAATTCGGCAGCGTGCTTCATCTTGATGGCCATCGAGGCCGCCTCGAGCAGCGCCTTGGCCGGGATGCAGCCCCAGAGTACGCAGGTACCGCCGAGTGCTTCGCGCTCGATGACGGCCGCAGAGAGGCCAAGCTGCGCGCACCGGATCGCGCCCACGTAGCCGGCCGGGCCACCACCGATGAAGATCACGTCGTAAGTTGACATTCGTCGCCGAGGAAAGAGGTCAGGGGGAGGGTGAGCGGTGTCCCGTGTCGCGCCTGGTGCCGCGCGGGGTAAGCGGTACGCGTAGGTGAAAGATAGAGGAACGAGCGCCTCGTGTGGAGCACGGTGGGCGTGGCTTGCAGCCGCACGCGGCGGGCACGCGGATCGGTGTCTAGATTCCTCGCAGCCCGCTGATCGCGGCGCACGCCGTGCGCCAACTGCGCCCCCAGCCCCCGATCCCATGTATGAAGCCCTGCTTGCGCTGCACAACGTCCTGCGCTGGCTGGTGGTCGCGACCGCGCTCTGGGCCGTGGTGCGCGCGATCTCCGGCTGGATGAGCGCCCAGCCGTGGACCAGCACCGATCGCACCACGGGAAACGCCTTCGTCATTGCAATCACGGTGCAGTTCGTTGTCGGCCTGGTGCTCTACGGGTTGAGCCCCGTGACCACCGCGGCGTTCGGCGACATGGGCGCGGCGATGGCGCAGCGCGACATCCGCTTCTTCGTCGTGGAGCATCTGGTCTACATGCTGCTCGCCGTGGTGGCCGCGCACATCGGGCGCGCACGCGCGGGGCGCGCGACTGACGATCGGAGCCGCTACAAGACCGCGGCGATCTTCTACGGTGTTTCGCTGGTGCTGATCCTCGTCGGGATCCCGTGGTGGCGCCCGCTCCTGCGCGGGATGTGATCGCGCCCCGGCGCCGGCGCCGGCGCGACGCCCGGCACACCGGCGCCATGACGACAGTGCCAAACGAGGAAGCGCCTCCGCCGATCCGGCGGGGGCGCTTCGTTGTCGTGTGGCAGTCGGCGGTCCTGGGTGCGGGTCGTCGCGTCGTTCCGCGCGCGCTAGAACACCAGCATCAGCGGGTTCTCGATCATGCGGCGCAGCGTCTGCAGGAACTTCGCGCCGACCGCACCATCGATGACGCGGTGGTCGCAGCTCAGCGTCACGCGAAGGCGGCGACGGATCTGCACCTCGCCGTTCTCGACCACCGGCTTCTCCTCGATCGCGCCGATCGCGAGGATCGCGCTCTCGGGCGGGTTGATGATCGCGGTGAACTCGTCGATGCCGAACATGCCAAGGTTTGAGACGGAGAAGGTCGACCCGGTGTACTGCTCGGGCTTCAGCTTGCGCTCACGGGCAAGCTTGGCGAGTTCGCGTGCCTCACGCGAGATCTCGCTCAACCGCTTGCGGTCGGCGTCGAAGATCACGGGCACGATGAGGCCGTCGTCGGTCGCGACCGCCATACCGATGTGCACGCGATGGTGCTGGCGGATCTTGTCGCCGAGCCAGTGGGCGTTGACTTCGGGGTGCTGCGAGAGCGCGGTCGCGACGGCCTTGAGGACGATGTCGTTAAACGACGCCTTGAACTGGTCACCCATACCGGCCATCGCCTGACGCATCTCGGCCGCGCGCTCAAGGTCGAATTCGGCCGTGAGATAGAAGGTCGGAATCGGGCCGATGCTCTCGCTCAGGCGACGCGCGATCGTCTTGCGCATCTGTGTGAGCGGAACGTCGGTGACGTCGCCCTCGCGCGCGGCACCAGCGCCAGCGGGTGCAGCGCCGGGTGCCGGCGCAGCCGCGGCCGGCGCCTTGGCGGCGGTCGGTCCACTGGCGATCGCCGCTTCGATGTCGCGCCGCACGATGCGGCCGCCGGGGCCGGATCCGCGGATCTCGTCGAGCTCCATCCCCTTCTCACTCGCCATGCGCCGGGCGAGCGGCGACGACCGGAGACGGCCGCCGGTGTCCTGTGCGTACGCGTGCTGCTCGCTGCCATGTTCCTGCGCCTGCGGCATCGGCGTGCGCGGCGCGTGCGCCTGTGCGCGGTCGGTGGCGTCAGCGCTCTCGGCGCTCTCGGCGCCCTCGGCGCTTTCAATGGCGGTTTTGGCGCCTACGCGGGCCTCGCCGTCGAGATCGGCGCTCTGCGTGGATTCGGTGTCGGTGGCGGGCGGCTGGTCCTCGGCGCCGCCCTCGTCGACGGTATCCTTTCGTTGGGGGGGGGCCCCCGCCGTCGCGGTTGCCGATTCCGCTGATGGGGGCGCTTTCTTCGCGTCATCACCTGCCCCCGGGGTACTGGCCGCCGCGGAGGCCCCGTCGCCTCCAACCAGCGCGGCGATGTCCTCGTCGGCATCCGCGATCACGGCGATCACCGTACCCACCGGGGCCGCGTCGCCTTCGGCAAGCATCCGCTTGCGCAGGACACCCTCGCCACGCGCGACGAGCTCCATGATCGCCTTGTCGGTTTCGACTTCGGCGAGCGTGTCCCCGTTGGCGATTGTGTCACCTTCGTTCTTGAACCACTTCACGAGACGCCCCTCTTCCATCGTCGGGGAGAGCGCCTCCATGTGTACTTTCGTCGCCATGAAGCTTGGGGATTGGGGCGGCAGGGCCGCCGGTTCCAGGTGTCAGGGTTCAGGTGTCAGTGGCGCGCGACGGCCGCCCTGGCCCGGTACCGGTCTTCGATGCGTTACGTGTGTGCGTGGGCGCCGCTCATTCCAGATAGAGCACCTTCTTGACGGCGGCGACGGCCTTTCCAAGGTCGGGCTTCGCCGCGCGCTCGAGGTTCTTGGCGTACGGCATCGGGACGTCGGCCTGATGAACGCGGAGCACCGGCGAATCGAGATAGTCGAAGCAGTCGCGCTGCACGTAGTCGACCACCTGCGCGCCGACGCCGCAGAACTCCCACCCCTCTTCGAGCACGACGCACCGGTTGGTCTTTCTGACAGACGCCGTGATGGTCTCGAGATCGATCGGGCGGATGGTGCGCAGGTCGACCACCTCGACGCTGATCCCTTCCTTCGCCAACTGCTCGGCGCACTGCAGGGCGACCAGCGCCATCTTGCCGTGCGAGACGATCGTGACATGCTCGCCCTCGCGCTTGATCTCGGCCTTGCCGAGCGGGATGACGTACTCCTCGTCAGGCACCTCGCCCTTCGTGTTGTACAGCATCTCGCCTTCGAGGAAGCAGACGGGGTTGTCGTCGCGGATGGCGGCCTTGAGCAGTCCCTTGGCGTCGTACGGCGTCGCCGGGGCGACGACCTTGAGCCCGGGGATGTGCGCCAGCCACGACTCCCACGCCTGGGAATGCTGCGCCGAGAGCTGCAACGCAGCGCCGTTCGGGCCGCGGAACACCATCGGAATGTTGTACTGCCCGCCCGACATGTAGAGCATCTTCGCCGCGGCATTCACCACCTGATCGATCGACAGCAAGGCGAAGTTCCAGGTCATGAACTCGATGATCGGACGCAGCCCCACCATCGCCGCGCCCACCCCGATCCCGGCAAACCCCAACTCCGTGATCGGCGTGTCGACGACGCGCATCTCCCCGAACTCCTGCAACAACCCCTTCGACACCTTGTACGCGCCCTGGTAGACGGCGACCTCCTCTCCCATCAGGAAGACGCGGTCATCGCGCTGCATCTCCTCGCGAAGTGCGTGATTGAGGGCGTCGCGATATGTGATTACGGGCATCGGGAAGGGGCGGGAGACAGGGAACGGCAGGAGACAGGAGACAGAAGACAGAAGACAGAAGAGAGACGACAGACGGCAGAAGGAAAAGCTATGTCATCCCGCAGGAGGGAGCGCAGCGACCGAGTGTCGGGACGGGCTTTCGCTGGCCAGTGGCCGGCTATGGGCGAGGGTGAGCCCGTCCCGACACTCGCGCCTGACGGCGCTCCTGCGGGATGACAACCTCCCGACACTCGCGCCTGACGGCGCTCCTGCGGGATGACAACCTCCCGACACTCGCGCCTGACGGCGCGCCTGCGGGATGACAACCTCCCGACACTCGCGCCTGGCGGCGCTCCTGCGGGATGACAACCTCCCGACACTCGCGCCTGACGGCGCTCCTGCGGGATGACAACGTCCCGACACTCGCGCCTGACGGCGCTCCTGCGGCACGACAACATCCCGCCGCATCTTCTGTCTCCTGTCTCCTACCCCCTCACGTCAAATCATCACTCGTTGTATCCACCAGCACGTCGGCGTAGAGGGCCTCGAGTGGCGGTTCGGGGCTCTGGTCGGCGAAGTCCCACGCATCCTGGACCTGGGCCTTCACCTCGTCGTCGATCGCGGCGATCTGTTCGTCGGTGATCTCACCGGCATCTTCCATGTAGGCGCGGAGCACGGCGATCGGATCGCGCTTCATGTACTCCTCGAGTTCCTGCTTGCTGCGGTAGGTGCCGCTCGCCGCATCGGACATCGAGTGCCCCATGAATCGGTAGGTACGCACCTCGAGCAGGGTCGGGCTCTGTGTGGTGCGGGCGCGGTCGACCGCCTCGCGCATCGCCACACGCACGGCGAAGACGTCCTGCCCGTCCACCTGGCCGCGCGGCATGTCGTACGCCGCGCCGCGTTCGTAGATGTCGTGGATCGCCGAGGCGCGCTCGAGCGAGGTGCCCATGCCGTACCGGTTGTTCTCGATCACGTACACGACCGGGAGCTTCCAGAGGCTCGCCATGTTGAGCGCTTCGTGGAACGCGCCCGTGTTCACGACCGACTCGCCCATGAAGCAGAGACAGACCTGATCGCCACCGCGATACTTGATCGCGAAGCCGACACCGGTGCCGATCGGCACGTGTCCGCCGACGATTCCGTGGCCCCCAAGGAAGTTGTGGTCGCGATCGAAGATGTGCATCGATCCGCCCTTGCCACCGGCGGATCCATCCACGCGTCCGAACAGCTCGGCCATGATCGCGCGCGGGCTGATTCCGCGTGCCAGCGCCTGGCCATGGTCGCGGTAGGTGGTGATCACATAGTCGTCGGGACGCAGCAGGCTGAGCGTCCCCGTGGACACCGCCTCCTGTCCGATATAGAGATGGCAGAAGCCGCCGATGCGCCCGAGCGCGTAGGCTTCGGCCACGCGCTCCTCGAAGCGGCGCTGCAGCAACATCGAGCGCAGCAACCCGGTGTGCAGTTCGGCATCGCCGCGCCCGTCGTCGGCGGGTGCCGACTTGCCGCGCTTGCCTGACGACGGCGCGCCGGCGCCGCTCGTGTCGTTCTGAGGCTTTCTGGCCGTCTTGGTGCCTGACGCCTTCGCCATCATGTGTGGACCCCCGCGGCCTGAACCTGCTCCCAGGCGTGATAGCTGGATCGGACGAGTGGACCGGATTCGACATGCCGGAAGCCCAGGGCGTGGCCGATCGTGGCCAGCTCGCGAAACTCCTCGGGCGTGTAGTACCGGTCCAGCGCGACGTGACTGTTCGACGGACGCAGATACTGTCCGAGGGTGAGGATGTCGACGTCGACTGCCCGCAGATCCTTCATCACCTCGATGAGCTCCTCTTTCGTCTCCCCCATACCGAGGATGATTCCGGTCTTGGTGGGGATGTCGGGCGCGATTTCCTTGGCGTAGCGGAAGATCTTCATCACGCGCTCATACCGCCCGCCCGGACGGCACTTCTTGTACAGGCGCGGGACGGTCTCGGTGTTGTGGTTGTAGATCTCCGGCCTGGCCTCGAGCACCATTCGAATCGAGTCTTCCTTTCCCTGGAAGTCCGGCACGAGCACTTCGACCGAGCAACCGGGCGTCTTCGCGTGGATCTGACGGATCGTTTCGGCGAACGCCCATGCGCCGAAGTCCGGCAGGTCGTCGCGGTCGACCGAGGTGATCACGGCATGCCGCAGGGCGAGCTGGCTCACCGCATCGCCGACGCGCGACGGCTCCATGGCATCGAACTTGGGCGGCCGGCCGTGCGAGACCGCGCAGTAGGCGCAGTTCCGCGTGCAGACGTCGCCGAGGATCATGACCGTGGCCGTGCCGTGCTCCCAGCACTCACCGATATTGGGACAGTGGGCCTCTTCACACACGGTGTGGAGGTCCAATTCCTTCATCATCTGACGGAGGCGCCCGTAGTTCTCCCCGCCGGGCGCCTTGACCTTGAGCCAGGACGGCTTCCGCTCGGGCAGCGGGGCCGATCGGTGCCGGCCCAGGATCTGATACAGCGTAGTCTCGCCCATGAACCCGCGGCGTGAGAGGGATGGATCGGCCAACGCGTGGAAGGTAGTGCGGGCCGCACGGGGATACCAGCGAACGGTACCCTTCATGAACGTCCGTTGACGGTTACTCGGCCGCGGCAGAATTCGCGGGGTCGTGCGGCGCGAAACGGGTCACCCCGTATGCCTCGAGATCGGCGTCGCCCGCCCGGCCGAGGAGGAGCGGGCAGAGCAGCCGGGCCGTCTCCGGCGCGAGGAGGATCCCGTTGCGCGAGTGCCCCACGGCGTAGATCAGGGCCGGCCACGCGGGGTCGGCGCCGAGGATCGGGAGGAAGTCAGGGGTGATCGGACGGAGCCCCGCCCACCGATCGCGTTCGGCGGCCGTAAAGATTGCGGGGCAGAGGGCCGCGCCGGCCGCGCGGAGGTTGGCCGCGCCGGCGTCGGTGGTGGTCGGATCGAAGCCGACCCGCTCCATCGTCGCGCCGACGAGCGTGTCGCCGCCGCGAGGGAGGATGTAGCCGCCCGGTCCGTAGACGACCCGCGTCGGGCCGGCCGTGGCGACGCGGAGCATCTGGCCTCGCACGGCCTCCACCGGCAGGGTACGCGGGAGGCCCCCGATCGTTGGCGCCCAGGCGCCGGCCGCGAGCACCACTCGCGCCGCCGCGTGCGCCCGGCCGTCCGCGCTGTCGACAGCCGCGCCGCCCGCCAGCGGGCGGAGCGATCGGACGGCCGCATCGATGATCGTCAGGCGCTCGTGCCGAGCGGCGACGTGCTCCAGCGCCTCGACCAGTGCGAAGTTGTCGACCGCGCCGTCGTGCGGGTGCAGGAGTGCGCCGACCGTTGGCGCGAGCGACGGCTCGAGGCGGGCGACCTCGGCGGGGTCGAGCCATTCGGAGCCGGGCAGCAATTCCGCGTGAAGCCGTTCAGCGTCGGCGTCGTCCGTGGCGAGATGCAGCACGCCATCCCTCCGGCAGGGAATGGCGTGGCCGGCGCGACGGGCGAGGTCGTCCGTCCAGTCGGGGTAACGGTCGCGCGAGCGGATCGCGACCGCATGGGTCGTCGTCAGGCGGCGGTGCTCGGCGTCGGACATCGCCGCCGTTGGCAGCTTGCGCTCGACCGACGGGGCGAGCATCCCGGCCGCGGCACGCGACGCGCCGCCGGTGTGGCGAGCATCGAGCAGGTGCACGCGCGCGCCCGCGTCCGCGGCCTTCACGGCAACCGCGAGGCCGATCACACCACCGCCGATGACCAACACGTCGACCTCGGGCGCGCGGGAGGCGCGGGACACGGCCACGCGGTCAGTCATGAGCGCGAATGGCGAGTGCGGCACGCGGCGCGCACCTTGCCCCCGTATCGGTCGAGGCGGCTGAAACCACCGCCGCCACAATCGCGTATGACCGACCGAGCCCCGCGGTCGCGGGCGCTCCGGCGGCGGTGGCGGCACGACGTCGCCTCACCACACCGTGCCACGCCGCCCGCGCGGCTCCGGCCTCGACGCCCCTGGTTCGGGAGACATTCATCATGCTGCGCACCATTTTTACCATCGGTCTGTTCGCCCTGCTCGGGTTGTTTGCCCTGAAGCTGGCGTTCGGCGTGTTCGGAATGCTCGTCGGTGTACTCGGCTGGCTCTTCTTCGTCGCATTGAAGATCGCGCTCGTCGGGCTCGTGATCTACCTCATCATTCGAATCATCAGTCCCGAAACCGCGCGCCGCATGCGCGAGCGCTGGTCGAACGCGTAACGCGTCGGCTCACCGGTGTCGCCGGGGTGCGGGCTGGCCAGGCGCCGCGGTCGGTTGAGCCAGGGGAGGGCGTGATGAACGAAGCGCCCGATGCAGCGATGCATCGGGCGCTTCGTGCGTTCAGAGCCCGCGCGACCCGCGGCGGTCAGCCGGGTCAGCCGGGTCAGCCGGTCGGGCGGTAGTCGGTCAGGAACAGGTTGAGCGATCCGAACTTCAGCTTCGAACGCATCTGCAGCATGATGCGCCGGTCATCGTCGGAGAACCAGATCTCCGCCTGGCCGTCCTCGCCGAAGATCCCCTTCGTGCGGATGATCGGCTGCACCACCACGGCGTCGAACGTGCCCGCGGGGACGGTGACCTTCTCGCGCCGCAGCACCCGAACGGTGACCGGATTACGGTCGGGGCGGAAGTAGCGATTGAAGGTGTACGTCTGCCCCGTCACGAGCGGCACGGTGCGGATGAAGTAGATGAACGACCCGTCGTCGAGCGGCTGCGACACCGACGG
>JBBQHX010000020.1:0-25678 GCA_038324385.1 Gemmatimonadales bacterium
GGGAAGATCGTCGCCGACCTGAGCGGCCAGAGCGTCGATGCACCCGTCGGCGTACCCGTCCGGGCCTGATCGCCGCATCGCCCCACTGTACACGGCACTTTACAGGCGGCGGTGCGCGGGGCAGAATTGGGCGGCCGGCCCCCCTGCACGTGGCGGAAACCTGGCGGCGTCGCCAACTGTTCTGCGCAGTGAACCGCCGTGACGTTCTGGACGGTGTTCGCCGAGCGCCTGTTACACCGGTCGTGCGGCATCTGCCGCCGTCGCCGCCTCCGGGTGGCGAACCGGTCGTGACCGGCGGAACCATTCCCGTCACCGCCCCTGCATGGTCGCGTTTCCTCTCCGCCGACTCGATCCGCCACACGAGTCGCGGTACACCAGCGCCAGTGCGCTCGATGAACGGTCGGATGCGCGCGAATGCGAGCGCATCGTGCGCCTGCACGCCCGGACCTTCACGCTCGCGAGCCACTTTCTCCCCCCGGAGAAGCGGCGCGCGGCGTTCGCCCTGTACGCCTTCTGCCGCGTCGCCGACGATCTCGTCGACCAGGCGGAGCTGGCCAGCCGCACCACGATCGAACGGCAGTTGCTGGACTACGAGCGCAGCCTGCACGCGGCGCTCGCCGGCCGTCCGTCGGGGCCGGTCTTTCGAGAACTGGCTTGGGCGGTGCGTCACTACGACGTTCCGTCTGCCGTGCTCGACGAATTGCTAACCGGCGTCGGCCGCGACCTCCGCCCCGTCCGCTACGAGAGCTGGCCCGAGCTCGGCGAATACTGCGAGGGAGTGGCGAGCACGGTCGGCGAGATGTGCACCTTCGTCTTCGGCGTGATCGGCGGAGGAGCAACCCGCGAGCGCGCCCTGCGATTCGCGCGGGCGCTGGGCGTGGCGATGCAGTTGACGAACGTCCTGCGCGACGTCGGCGAGGACGCGCGGCGCGGCCGCTGCTATCTCCCGGAAGACGAATTGGAGCGGTTCGGCCTCTCGTCTGGGGAGATCCTGTGCGCGGGCCCGGCCCTCGGCGCCGATCCGCGCTGGCACGCCATGATGGATTTTCAGATCCAGCGCGCCCGCGCGCTGTATGCGCTCGCCGAGCCGGGGATCTCGCTGCTGGCCCCCGACGCGCAACCGTGCGCGTATGCCTGCGCGTCGGGCTACGCGGCGATCCTCGGCGCGATCGAGGCGAACGGCTACGATACCATTACGGTTCGTGCCCGCGTCGGCCGCGTCGCGCGTGCGTCGCTTCTCTGGGACGTCTGGCGCTCGGCGCGCCGCGGCCCGCGTCCGCCGGTCGGCGGCGACGGCCCGGCGGTTGCCTGGGCTACCGCCGGCGGCGACCTTTCCTGCCTCACGAGGACCCTCGCATGACCGCGCCCGATGTCCCGCGCTCCCTCACCGCCCGCGCCGTCTGGCCGCTGTTCTGGGTGCACACCGCGCTGATCGTCTTCTCGACGATCGCGCTCGTGACCTTCGTGGCCGATCTGCTCACCGGGCAGGCCAGCCCCGAACTCACCGCCTGGATCCAGCAGGAGCCGAACGCGACCGTCTACCGCCTCGGATGGACGTATTCCGGACCCACGTACATCGTGATCGGCGTGATGGCGGCGCTGGCGCATGCGGTCTGGCTGTTCGGTGGACGGCGGGCCGCGCTGATGTTCGGCGTCGCGTCGCTGATCGCGCTGGGCTCGGAACTGCTCGGCACGAGCACCGGCTACCCGTTCGGCGGCTATCGCTACACCGACATGCTCGGCTATCGGATTCTCGGGCTCGTCCCCTTCCCGATTCCGATTTCCTGGACCTACATCCTCTACTGTGGGCTGGCGATGTGCGGTCGCCTCCTTCCGGCCCGCGACGACATGCGCACGCGCCTTGTGTGGGCGGTGGTGGCGGGGTTGATCCTGACGGCGTGGGACGTGGCGATGGACCCGGCCATGGTGGTGACCAACCACTGGGTCTGGTTCGAACCGGGGCAGTTCTACGGCATGCCGTACACCAACTGGATCGGCTGGCTGGTCACGGGGATCGTCATCGCCTGGGTGATGATGCTGTTCGTCAAGCCGAGCGAGTTCGCGCGTCAGGCCGCGCCGAGTCGCTTCCCGATCGCGCTCTATGCGGTGAACGGAATCATGCCGATCGCGATCTGTGCGCGCTACGGCTTCACCTGGGCCGTGGTGTTCGGCACCCTGGCGATGGCGATTCCGGTGGCGCTGGCACTCCGCGCCGGCCGGCCGGCGTCCGACGTGCCCGATCCGCGACCGGCCGGCGCGTCACGAGATCTGCATCGCGGCCCGACGGCGGCGGGGGCAACCCGCTGATCATCGCGACTGGCGGGGGCCACGCGTTCACGGATGGGGCTGCTCGGAGGCGAGCGGCCCCATCTGCGTTTCTCCGCGCTTGCTGGTTTGCCTCTGTCGCGCCGATTACCTTTGGGGCGGACCCGATGCCCTCTGGCACCGGTCCCGCCATTGCCGCCGTGCCGCTCGCCCGGCGGCCGTTTCTTCCGTATCCGACGCGATGAACATCACGATCACCTCCACGAAAGCCGAAGGCGTCGACCGCCGGCTGCAGATCTCCGTCCCCGCCGCCGATGTGAAGGCGGCCGAGGAGAAGGCCGCCCGCAAGTATGCCGCGCAGGTGCGACTCCCCGGGTTCCGCCCGGGTAAGGCGCCGGCGTCCATGGTGCGGAAAAAGTTCGCGCCGGCCATCCGGCAGGAAGCCGTCGAGGCGCTGGTGCAGGACGCCTGGAAGCAGGTCCTCGACCAGGAAAAGCTCGAACCGGCGTCCCAGCCGCACATCCACGACCTGAAGTTCGAGGACGACGATGCGATGTCGTTCGAGCTTCACGTCGAGGTGCAACCGACGATCGAGCTGCCGACGACCACCGGCTTCACGGCGCAGCGTCCATCGACCGAGATCACCGACGAGCTGGTCACCGAGCAGATGGAGCGGCTCCGTGACGAGCGCGCCTCCTGGTCGCCGGTCGAGGAGCAGCCCGCCCCGGCCGACATGGTGACGGTGCTGCTGGCCACCTCCGAGGAGGACGGCTCGATGCCCGAAGGGCGCGAGTACCGCATCGTCCTCGGCACGGGGCAGGCGATCGAAGGAGTGGAAGAGGTAATCATGGCGGCGACGCCGGGCGAGACGGTCGAGCGCTCGGTGAAGTGGCCGGACGACTTCCCCGACGAGACGCAGCGCGGCGTGGCGAAGACGGTGCGTGTCGAGCTCAAGGATGTGAAGCGCAAGATCGTCCCGGCGCTCGACGACGCGTTCGCGCGCGAGATGGGCGACTTCGATTCGATCGACGCCCTGACGAACACGGTGCGCACGGATCTCGCGCGCCATCTGGAGCAGGAAGCCGAGCAGTCGGTGCGGCAGCAACTCCTCGAGCAGGTCATCGCGGCCAACGAGTTCCCGGTGCCGCCGAGTTGGGTGAGCCGCCTGATCGACGCCTATGTCGAGGCGTACAAGATTCCGGAGGAGGATCGCCCGCGCTTCGTGGACGAGTTCCGCCCGGTGGCGGAACAGCAGGTGCGGCGCGACCTGGTGGTGGAAACGCTGGCCGAGCGTGAGGGATTGAAGGCCACCGAAGCCGACCTCGACGACCGGATCGCGACGATGGCCGAGGAGCGCAAGCTGGAGCCGGGGCAGCTCTACTCCACGCTGCAGAAGGCCGGTCGCCTGACGGAGCTGGAGCGAAGCCTCACCGAGGACAAGGTGTTCAAGTACCTGATCGAGCAGAATACGGTACAACAGGCGTGACCCGGCAGGGGCGCCGCCGCATGAGCGGTTGCGCCCCTGTTCGATCATGGCCCGTCACGTCGTTCCATCGCCTCACGAGAACCAAGACGCATGTCCAGCATGGCTACCATCTATCCTCCGTATGTCATCGAGCGGTCGAGTCGCGGCGAGCGCAGCTACGACATCTTCTCGCGTCTCCTCATGGACCGGATCGTGTTCCTCGGAACACCGATCAACGACGACGTCGCGAACATCGTCATCGCGCAGCTGCTCTTTCTCGCGGCCGACAACCCCGATCGCGACATCCACATCTATATCAACTCGCCGGGCGGTTCCGTATCGGCCGGGCTGGCGATCTACGACACGATCCAGTTCCTGTCGTGCCCCGTGAACACCATCTGCATGGGGATGGCGGCCAGCATGGGCTGCTTCCTGCTCGCCGGTGGTGCCAAGGGCAAGCGCCTGGCGCTGCCGCACTCGCGGATCATGATGCATCAGCCGTCGGGCGGCTCGCAGGGGACGGCGGCCGACATCGAGATCGCGGCGCGGGAGATCCTCACGCTGCGGCGGCAGATGAACGAATTGATGGCCAAGCACACCGGCCAGAGTGTGGAGCGGATCGAGCTGGATTTCGACCGCGACCGCTACATGTCCGCCCAGGAAGCCGTGGACTACGGGATCATCGACCAGATCATCGAGCGGAGCACGGACATCCCCGACAAGGCGCCGCCCACCCCGCAGCTCGCGGGGTGAGCGCCGCCGACCGCGCGCCGGCCACCGTCCGTGGCCCCGGCGCCGGTTCGTCGTCTTCTGGTGAGGTGGGGGGGGAACGGGCCCGAGCCGGGTTGCCGGCTCGCTTGTCCCCCCCGTCCCGCCACGTTATGTCTCTACGGTAGGTGCCACCCGGCGGTGGCCCAGCCGGACCCCGACCGTCGATCGCCATGTCGCACGACAAGCATCTCCGCTGCTCGTTCTGCGGAAAGAGCAAGGACTCCGTCCGGAAGTTCATCTCCGGGCCGTCCGTGTACATCTGCAACGAGTGCATCGCCCTCTGCAATGAGATTCTGGCGGAGGATGAGGAGCGCGAGGTTGCCGAGGCGATCACGCAGGTCCCGACCCCGCTGGAGATCAAGGGGATCCTCGACCAATATGTGATCGGCCAGGAGCCGGCCAAGAAGACGCTGGCCGTTGCCGTCTACAATCACTACAAGCGGATCAACTCGGCCGCGTCGGCACGTGAGGACGACGTCGAACTCGACAAGTCCAACATCATGCTCATCGGCCCCACCGGGGTCGGCAAGACGCTGCTCGCGCAGACCCTCGCGCGGATCCTCGACGTTCCGTTCACGATCGCCGACGCCACCACGCTCACCGAAGCGGGGTATGTCGGCGAGGACGTGGAGAACATTCTCGTCAGGCTGCTGCAGGCCGGCGACTTCAACGTCGCCGAGTGCGAACGCGGCATCGTCTACATCGACGAGATCGACAAGATCGCGCGTAAGTCGGAGAACCCGAGCATCACGCGAGACGTCTCAGGTGAGGGCGTGCAGCAGGCGCTGCTCAAGATCCTCGAAGGAACCGTGGCCTCGGTGCCGCCGCAGGGCGGACGCAAGCATCCGCAGCAGGAGTACATCCAGATCAACACGAAGGACATCCTGTTCATCTGCGGTGGCGCCTTCGACGGACTGGAGAAGATCATCGAGGCGCGCGTCGGTCGCCGGCAGATCGGCTTCGGTCACGAGGAAGCGCGCGCGACGGCCAATCGCGAGAAGACGCCGTTCGCCGAAGTGGAGCCGGATGATCTGCTGCGCTACGGGCTGATCCCCGAGCTCGTCGGCCGCCTGCCCGTCTGCGTGCCGCTCGAGTCGCTCGATGAGGAAGCGCTGGTGCGCATCCTCAAGGAGCCGAAGAACGCGCTCACGAAGCAATACGCGAAGCTGTTCGACCTCGAGGAAGTGCTGCTCACCTTCGACGAGACCGCGCTGCGTGCGATCGCGCGCAAGGCGCTCAAGCGCGGCACGGGCGCCCGCGGCCTCCGCGCGATCGTGGAGGACGTGCTGACCGAGGTGATGTTCGACATCCCGAGCCGAGCCGACATCGTCGAGGTCAAGGTGACCGAGGCCTGCATCGTGAACTCCGCGCCGCCCCTGCTCGAGATCGCGCCGAAGCGCCAGAAGAAGGAAGCCTGAGCCACCCGCGCGACCTGCACATCGAACGGGGGCGGCCATCGCGGCCGCCCCCGTTCGTGCGCGTCGGGTCCGTACATGCTGCCCCGTCGCCCCTCCCGCCGCTAGTTTACCCCCATGACCACCCCGCCCGCCGATCGCCTGCCCGTCCTTCCCCTGCGTGACACCGTGCTCTATCCGCACGTGGTCATGCCGCTGCTCGTGGGGCGCCCGGCGTCGCTGATGGCACTCGAGGCCGCCGCCGCCGGGCTGGAACCGGGCGGGGACGCGCGCCTCTTCCTGGTCGCGCAGCGTGAGGCGGACGTACTCGAGCCCACCGCGGGCGATCTGCAGCGAGTCGGGACGATCGCGCGGATCCTGCAGCATGTTCGGCTGCCGAACGGAACGGTCAAGATCCTCGTCGAGGGGATGGGACGGGGACGCGCGACCCGCTACACGCGGAGCGGTGATCACCTCCGCGCGGTCGTTGCGCCGATGGGCGAACCGCTCCCCAACGCCGCCCCCGAGGACGCGGGCGACGCGGATCTCGAGGTCGCCGCGCGTGGAGTGCTCGCGCTGTTCGAGGAGTACGTTGCGCTCAACCGGCGGCTCCCGGCCGAGCTCGTCCCGCTCGTTACGGAATCCGGCTCGATGGCACGGCGGGCGTTCGCGATCGCCGCACATCTGGGCGTGCGGCAAAGCGAGCGACAGCGACTACTCGAGTCGCCCGACACGCGCACGCTGCTCGACCGGCTGAGCGAGCTGTTGCGCGGTGAGATCGAACTGCTGGGGCTGGAGCGAAAGATCGAACAGTCGGTGCGCGGAACGCTGTTCCGCAGCCAGCGCGAGTTCTACCTGCAGGAGCAACTCCGGGCGATTCATCGCGAGCTCGGACAGGACGATGGCGACGAGCTGGAAGAGCTCGAGACGCGGATTACCGCGCGGGCGCTGCCTGAAGCGGTCGAGGCCCGCGTGCGCCGGGAGCTGCGGCGCCTGCGCCGGATGCCCGCGTCATCGCCCGAGAGCGCGGTCGCACGGAACTTCGTCGACTGGATCCTCGCCCTGCCCTGGCACGAGCGGTCGGAAGACGTGCTCGACGTGGCGCATGCGCGCGCCGTGCTCGACGAGGACCACTATGGCCTCGAGGATGTGAAGGATCGCATCCTCGACCATATCGCCGTGATGGGGCTGGTCGGCCGGCTCGATGGACCGATCCTCTGCCTCGTCGGACCGCCGGGCGTGGGCAAGACCTCGCTCGGCCGGTCGATCGCCAAGGCGCTCGGGCGGAAGTTCGTGCGCATGTCGCTCGGCGGGGTGCGCGACGAGGCCGAGATCCGCGGGCATCGCCGGACGTACGTGGGGGCGATGCCGGGCCGGATCATCCAGGCGATGCGCCGCGCCGAGGTGGTGAACCCGGTGCTATTGCTCGACGAGATCGACAAGCTCGGCCACGACTGGCGCGGTGACCCCGCGTCGGCGCTGCTCGAGGTGCTCGATCCCGAGCAGAACGGCACGTTCAACGACCACTTCCTCGAGGTCGACTACGACCTGTCGCAGGCATTCTTCGTCACGACCGCCAACACCCTGGCGAGCATCCCCGACCCGCTGCGGGACCGGATGGAGATCATCCGCATTCCGGGGTACATCGAGCAGGAGAAGCTGGCGATCGCCGAGAAGTATCTCGTGCCGCGGCAGTGCGCGGTGAACGGCGTGGAGCCGTCGCGGGTGCACTGGGCGCCTGACGCGCTCCCGGCCATCATCCGCGGCTGGACGCGTGAGGCAGGAGTGCGCGATCTGGAGCGCCGCCTGGCCCGCGTCGGGCGCAAGCTGGCGCGCCGCATTGCCGAGGAGGGCGATGCGGCCGAGCTCACGGTGACGGTCGACGGGCTTCCCGACCTGCTCGGCCCGCCGCCGTTCGATCCCGAAGACACGTCGCTCGAGGACAAGGTAGGCGTCGCGTCGGGACTCGCGTACACCTCGGTCGGCGGCGAGGTGCTCGAGATCGAAGTCAGCGCGGTGCCCGGGCGTGGCCGCTCGCAGCTCACCGGTACGCTCGGCGAGGTGATGAAGGAGTCGGCGAGCGCCGCGTTGAGCTACACGAGAGGGCGCACGAAGTCACTCGGGCTGAGCCCCGACTTCCATCGCATGCGCGATCTGCACCTGCACATTCCGGCCGGTGCGACGCCCAAGGACGGGCCGTCTGCAGGGGTGGCGATCTGCACGGCGATCATCAGTGCGCTCACGGGGCGGGCGGTCCGTGGGAACGTGGCGATGACGGGTGAACTCACACTGCGGGGACGGGTTCTTCCGGTGGGTGGGCTCAAGGAGAAGCTCGTCGCGGCGCACCGGCAGGGGATTCGCGACGTGGTGATTCCCGCGGGCAATCGACGCGACCTGGAGAAGCTCCCCGAGGAGGTCCGCCAGGCCGTCCGGTTCCATCTGGTGCGGACGATGGACGAGGTGCTCGCGATCGCGCTGCGTCCCGACGTCGAGGCAGAGATCCCGGAGGATCTGGCAGCCCCCGCCAGTGCCGACACCCTTCTCCCCGCTGCCGCCGAGGCTCGCCAATGACCAGTCAGCCTCCGACGGACGATGCGATGACGGACGATGCGAGGACGGACGATGAACCGATCAACGATCGACTGCTCGGGAACGTCGAGCCCGACGAACACGAAGCCGCCGCGCCCGATCCGGAACGCGTGGGCGCGGCGCAGGGCGCTGGCCGCTCCGATCCGCTGGCGATCAAGACGGTGCGCTTCTTAGGCGGGCTCGCGTCCGCCGGCGGCTGGCGCCCCGACACGACCCTGCCCGAAGTGGCGTTCGCCGGGCGGTCGAACGTCGGCAAGTCGTCGCTGCTGAATCATCTCGTCAGGCGCAAGGCGTTCGCGCGCGTGAGCCGAACTCCGGGACGCACTCGGGAGATCAACTTCTTCGCCGTGAACGAGTCGTTCGTGCTCGTCGACCTGCCGGGGTACGGCTACGCGCGCGTGAGCAAGGCGCAGAAGACCGAGTGGCGGCCGTTGATGGAGCAGTATCTGACCGTGACGACTCAGCTCCGCGGCGTCGTGCAACTGCTCGACGTTCGCCGTGAGCCGACGCCGGACGACCGCGCGATGCTCGACTTCCTGGCCGACCACGAGATTCCCGTGTTGATCGCGGTGACCAAGGTGGACAAGCTGGCCGCGTCGAAGGTGCAGGTCGAGCTCGACCGGATCGCGGGCGAGCTGGAACTCGATCCCGAGCAGGTCGTGGGGTTCAGTGCACACACGGGTCGCGGCCGGGACGAACTCGCCGAGGCCGTCGCCAGTCTGATCGTTCAACCGGCGTGGCGCAGCGCCTGACGCGCGCGCCCTCTTCCATCGCTCTCCATGGTTCTCCTCCCTCTCCGCGCGCTCTCCGCGACTCCGGCCGCATCGATCGCCGATGCGTGGCTCGAACGGCTGTCCGCGTCGTTACAGGCGCCCGATCTGGACCGCAACGAGTTCTGCCGCACGACGCTCGCCGAGCTGGTGTATCCGGCCTATGCGGCCAACTGGGCTGAAGCGGTCGCGGATGACCGGCTTGCGCTCGGGCTGCGCCTGTCGCTGGCCGCGCTCGACCCGCGCAACGTGACGCTCGAGCCGGAGTATTACGCCGAGTGCGACGACGCGAAGTTCCAGCGCGTCAAGCCGCTCCTCTGGCTCTGGTACTCGTTCGATCGGTCGCCGTTGGGCGGGCAGTCGATCGACTTGGGGGTGAAGCTGCGGCGGTTGCTCGCGCCGCACATCTTCCGCCGGTGCGGAGAGCACTTCAAGTGCTTCCAGCACGTCGAGTTCTCGTTCGGCTACAACATGGACGTCGGCGACGGTGTGGTCGTGCACCGCAACGTGCTGCTCGACGATCGGGGCGGCATCGTGCTCGGCGACCGCGTGTCGATCAGTGACTACGCGAACATCTACAGTCACACGCACAGCATCGTCGACCAGCGCGAGGTCACCAGCGCGGTGACGGTGCTGGAGGAGGACGTCCGCGTGACCTACCACGCGACGGTGTTGGCGGGGGTTCGGGTCGGCGCGAACTCGATGGTCGGCGCCTCGGCCGTGGCGACCAAGGATGTGCGCCCGTATCACGTCAATGTCGGCATTCCGGCCAAGAGCGTCCGCGTGAAGCCCAACGCGCCGACCCAGGAGGAGTGCCTCCCGACGGCCCGCGGCCGCCAGGGCGACGCGCCCGCGCCGACCTCCGCCTGACGACGACGACGACGACGGACGGCGGACGGCGGACGGCGGACGGCGCGGATCAGAAGATGTTGATCCCGTTGCCGAACCGCGGGTTCACGACGGCGCTGTAGATCGAGCCGAAGGTATAGCCGATCCCGACCGAGAGCCGGTACTGATAGCCGGTCTCCAGCGCCCGCCGACCGAGCAGCACTTCCTCGTCGCTCAGTTCGCCACGCGGGATGAAGAGCTGGTTTCGGACGCGTGAGGCGTTGGCGCTCGTGCGGAGCGAAAGTCCCTTGCCGATCCTCACGTCGCCCGAGACGCTACCCGACATGATGTTCTTCGACAGATCGTTGAGCACCGTGCCGAATTCGAGCGAGGCGTGGGCGGAGCCCCACGGCTGCCGCGACCGGCCGGCCAAGCCGAGGGTGTGGTTCGGGAGAATCTCGGTCATCTTGTCATAGACCGTGATCTCCATATAATCGAAGTAGCTCGCGCCCACGGAGTAACGCAGCGTGAGTCGGTTGCGCGTCGCGTCGGCCCAGTCGATGAAGTTGTACTCGACGGCCGGCCCGACCCGCACCACGTTGTCGAAGTTGAAGTACTCGGAGAAACCGGTGCGGGCGAGCAGACCCGCCGAGAGCTTGCGGCCGAGCGACCTGACGAGCACGCCGCCGGCAAACGCCGAGCGCTGGCGATTGACCGCCTCACGCCCGCCCGAGAGCGTGAACTGCGAGTGGCGGTACGCGCCCTCCACCTCGAATTCCGCCTTCCACTGCGGGGTGACTCGCGTCGCCCGAAGCTCGGATTTGCCCTGGTACGTTCGGCTCCGCTCCTGTACGTTCGCTGACCCGTCGACGTCGACGTCGAAGACCCACGAATTCCACGGATCGTCGCCGACATTTGCGGCCGACACCGATTCCCCCTCGGCGTTATAGACGATGCGCAGTCGACGTGCCTGCAGCGTTCCCTGCAGATAGGGAAGCAGCGCGAGCTTGAGCGTCTCCGTCACGCCCTCGCGCACGATCGCGTCGGGATCGGTCGGACCGCTCACGAAGTACAGGGTGTCGCTGCGGTCGGCGAACCGCTGGCGGCCGATCAGCGTAAAGGAATATTCCTGCCCGCCGCCGCCCGTGCTCAACGACGTGAGCAGCACGTACACGTCGGACACCAGACGATCGCGCACGAACTGGACGTAGGGGATCTCGGTCTGAATGAAGTCGCGATCGCAGCCGGTCTGGCAGTCGAGAAAGACGCGCACATCGCGGAGCACCGAGATCACGGAGTCGGCGGGCTGCTGCGCGCGAACAGGGGTCGCGGCACCGCCGAGCGCGATCATGCACAAGCATAGTGCGAGAGCCCACCGCGTCGAGCGCCGCAGGCCACGGGAACGGACCATCGATGTCTGGGGGGTGAAGCGAAAGAGGCAGCCGGGAATCGCGATGCACGCGCCCGGCGTCAGCGTGGACGGAGTACAAGAGATACGCGGCACGGCCGACGAACGTTTACCCCCTCGTCATCGCACACGGAGCACATCCTCAACCGCCCCGGCGTGCCCGGCGTGCAGCAGCGCATGGGCGTCGCGAAGCGCGCTGCGCTCCCGCGGCCAGGCCAGCCGCGCCAGTGCGTCGTCCAGCGAGAGCCACGCGTGCCCCTGGTGCTCGTCGCCCAGTTCGACGGGCGCGTCGCCCGACACGAAGGCGCAGAACACCACGGCGAGGTGGACGGTCGTCTGCTGATGAAGGTAGAACGGCTGGACGCAAACGTTGTACAGCCGGTCGATGACGAGGCCGACCTCCTCCCCCACCTCGCGGATCGCGGCGGCTTCGGGTGTCTCACCGGGCTCGATCCTGCCGTGCACCGTCTCCCACGCGCCCGGACAGCGCGTTTCGCGGCCACGCTGGACGACCAGCACGCGCCATGGATCCTCGGGCACGACCACGAACACATCGATGGACCCGACCTCGACGGTGACCATCGGCGCGCTCCGGTGAATCGTCAGGCGGCGTCCGCCGCGTCGAGTTCCAATGCCGCCCCGTGGTCACGTTCGGCGCGCTGCAGTAGGGCGCGGAGCCGGGCCGCAAGCGCGCGCGGCCGGAACGGCTTGGTGACGAAGTCGTCGGCGCCGAGTGCAAAGACCCGTTCCTCGACCTCCTCGCTCTCCGTTCCGCTCATCACCACCACGGGGATCATGGCCGTGGCGGGGCGTGCCCGCAACCGTGCCAGCATCTCGAATCCGTCGACCACGGGCATGTAGAGGTCGAGCAGCACCAGATCGGGGGCGGTGCGGTCGATCATCGCCAACGCGTCGGCCCCGTCGGCCGCCTCGTGGACGGTCACGCCCGTCGACTGGAGGAGCGTGCGCAGCGCGAACCGGACGCCGGGATCGTCATCGACCACGAGCACCCGCTGATCAGTCGATCGGCCGTCGACGGGCGCCGCGTCGTCGAGCAGGCGGAACGCGTTGGTGTCGAACAGTGGCGCCCGCGCCGGAACCGTCGGGGCCGGTTCAGCGGGCGAGGCGGCGTCGGCACGAGCGCCAACCGCCGGACGCGGTGTCCGCCGCCGGGCCGGCGGCGTCGCGGCATCGAGCGATTCGGGGTCGCCGGACGGCAGCTCGAGTACCCGCACGAGTTCCTCGATCGACGTCGTGCCCGCGGCGGCCTGGGCCATGCCCGCTTCCCAGAGCGTGCGCATCCCGGCCGCGCGGCCGGCCGCGGCCAGTTCCTGCACCGAGCCGCTGTCGGCGATCACGCGTTCCACCGCGGCATCGGCGACAAGGATCTCCATGACGGCGACCCGGCCGCGGTACCCCGTGTTGCCGCACTCGGGGCACCCCACCGGGCGACGAATGGCGGCGTCGGCCGGCAGCCATGCCTGCACGCGGCGAGAGACCGGCGCGGTGTCGGTGATGGCGCAGGTCACGCACAGCTTGCGCACCAGTCGCTGCGCCACGACGCCCTTGAGCGCCGCCGAGATCTTGTACGGCTCGACTCCGATATCGACCAGGCGGGTGACGGAGCTGGCCGCGTCGATCGTGTGCAGCGTGGACAGGACGAGGTGGCCGGTGAGCGACGCCTGCATCGCGATCGTGGCCGTCTCCCGGTCGCGGATCTCACCGACGAGGACCACGTCAGGATCCTGGCGCAGGATCGATCGGAGGGCGGCGGCAAAGCCCAGCCCGGCCTTCTCGTTGACCTGCACCTGGACCGTTCCCGGCAGCCGATACTCGACCGGGTCCTCGACGGTGACGATGTTGACGCCGCGCTCCTTGATGCGCGCCAGCGCCGAATAGAGGGTCGTCGTCTTGCCCGACCCGGTGGGGCCGGTGACGAGCACGACGCCCTCGCGGAGGCCGAGCAGGAGTTCGAGGCGAGCAGCGTCGTCCTGGATCAGCCCCAACTTGCCGAGCGAGAGCAGCGTCGCGCCCTGGTCGAGGATGCGGACGACCACCTTCTCGCCGTGGGCCGACGGGAGCGTCGAGACGCGCAGATCCACGGGCTTGCCGTTGACGGTCACGCGCGCGCGACCGTCCTGCGGGCGGAGCCGGTCGGCGATGTCGAGCCCCGACATGATCTTGATCCGCGACACCAGCGGACCCCCCGCCGCACGCGGCAGCTCCATCGCCTGCCGCAGGACGCCGTCGATCCGGTAGCGAACGGCGATCCCCTGCTCCTCCGGCTCGAGGTGGATGTCGCTGGCGCGGCCGGCAATCCCTTCGGCCACGATGTAGTCGACCAGCCGAATCACCGGTCGCTCGCCCGCCCGATCGCCGAGCGCGGCCAGATCGACCAGTTCGGCCACCTCCGCGACGGCCCGGACCTCATACTTCTCCGTGACGTTCTCGAGGATTCGATCGATCGCGCTCTCGGGGCGATACAGCTCGTCGATCACCTGGTCGATGCGCAGCGGCGAGGCCAGCATCAGCCGGACGGAGCGGCCGGTGGCGAACTCCAGCGCGCGTTCGCAGTCCAGATCGGTCGGGTCGGCGGTGGCAACGTCGAGCATCGAGCTCGTGGCCGCCACGGCGACGACGCGATACTTGCGCGCCAGCGACTCGGGCAGCGCGTCGCGCATCTCCGGGTTGGGGACGGCCAGGTCGGCGCACTTCATGTGGTTCCGTTCAGCCACCGCGCGCAGGATGTCGTCATCTCGGAGGCCGCCGTGCGCGACCGCCGCTTCCCAGAAGCTCGAGCTGGCGTGCGCCGTGACGCGAGCGAGCAGCTCGGGCGTGAGCAGCGACTGCAGCGTGGGAAGCAACCATCCATCGCGGGGCGATCTGTCGGACATGTCGGCGGTCTCCGGTTTCCGGGCGGCGTTCAAGATGCTGGGGCGTGCGACGAGCGATGGCGCACGATCGCGCGCCCCGGCGCCGGCGCACGCGTCGCGAGCAACCGGCGTCTTGCTGTTGACGATCGGGGGGCGCACGGGGTACCAGCCCGCGGCGCGACCCGCCGCGGGGCGTGGTCGGAGCGCGGTTGGGGCGCGGTTGGGGTGAGCGCTTCCGTGCACCGGGCGAGGCGGGTAAACTGAGCGCAGCGTCGGCCGGATCTTCCCTGGCGCAGGGCGGCGCCGTTGCCCCCGCTTCCCGTCCTCCCAACCGCATGTCGCTGACGTTCGAGCGATTCCGCACGCTGGCCTCCCACGGCGGACTCGTTCCGGTGTGGCGCGACGTCCTGCTCGATACCGACACGCCGGTATCGGCCTATGCGAAGCTCCGGCGCGCGCCGTTCGCCTTTCTGCTCGAATCGGCCCCGGCCGGGAGCGAGACCTGGTCGCGCTACACCTTCCTCGGCACCGAGCCCGCAGGCGCGTGGCGCGTCACCGACGGCGTGGTCGAGGACTGGACGCCTGACGCCGGCTGGCACGGCGCCCGCCGCCCCGCGCAACCGCTCGACGATCTCGCCAGGATCCTAGCGCGGACGACGCCGGTGGACGTGCCCGAGCTTCCGGGGCCCTGGAATGGTGCCGTCGGCTACTTCAGCTACGACATCGTGCGACTGGTCGAGGACCTTCCCACCCCGCCCCCGCGTACGCTCGCCGTGCCAGACGCGGTGCTGGTGTTCCCGCGCGTGGTGGTCGTCCTCGACAATCTGAAAGGGCTCGCGCGCGTCGTCTGCGGCGTCGAGGTCGCGCCTGGCGCGGACGACGCTGCGCTGGCGGCGGCGTTCGCGACGGCGGACGCGACCATCAGCGCGACCGTCGCGAGGCTGTCCGAAGCAGCGGCGTTGCCCGCCCTCGCCCTCGATACCGCGGCGGCTCCGGCCACCGGACGGTCGAACTACGAGCAGTCGCGCTTCCTCCACGACGTGGCGCGGATCAAGGAGTACATCCTCGCCGGCGACTGCTTCCAGGCGCTGCTGGCACGTCGCATCACGGTGCCGCACGACTTTCTCGGACTCGATCTGTACCGGGCGTTACGCGCGCTGAATCCGTCGCCGTACATGTTCCACCTGACGATGGACGGCGTGGAGCTGGTCGGGTCGTCACCCGAACTGCTCGTGCGCGTCGCGGACGGCGCGGTGGTGGTCCGTCCGATCGCCGGCACCCGCCGCCGCGGTGCGACGCCCGAAGCGGACGAGGCAATGGCGCAGGAACTGAGCGCCGACGAGAAGGAGCGCGCCGAGCACGTGATGCTGGTCGATCTCGGCCGGAACGACGTGGGGCGGATCGCCGAGTATGGCTCGGTGTCGGTGACCGAGTTGATGGAAGTCGAGCGCTACTCGCACGTGCTGCACCTGGTCAGCCAGGTGGAGGGCCGCCTGCGCGAGGGGCTGTCAGCGCTCGATGCGTTCGGCGCGACCTTCCCCGCCGGAACGATGACCGGGGCGCCCAAGGTGCGCGCGATGCAGATCATCGACGAACTGGAGCCGGAACGGCGTGGCCCGTATGCGGGCGCCGTCGGCTACATCGCCGCCGGCAACCGGCGGATGGATCTGGCGATCACGATCCGCACCTGCGTGATCGCCAACGGCGAAGCATCGATTCAGGCGGGTGCGGGAATCGTGGCGGATTCGGTGCCCGAACTCGAATGGCAGGAGACCGAGAGCAAGGCGCGTGCGCTACTAACGGCAATCGGTCAGTTGCGCGGAGCCCGAGGCGGCGCCCATGCCTGACGAGCGCCGCCACGGCGGGGAGAACGGCGGCCCCGCACACGACACGGGAGCGTCGCGTCCCGTCCGCGACGTCGCCGATGCGACCGCGCCGGGGCTGGACCCGACGCTCCTCGAAACGCCGGAACACCGGACGCAGGAGCACCCGACCGACGAGCGCGAAACGCAGCTCACGCCGACCGGACTCGGGGCGGCCAGCGAGCCGCTGGTGTTCGCGCTCCACGGCGCCACGGATGGGCAGCGGTTCGAACTGCGCACCGGATCGATGCTCGTACTCGGCCGGGCGCTGAACAGCGATCTGCCGGTGGTGCATCCGACCATCTCGCGCCGGCATGCGGAGCTGATCGGCGGCGACGACGGGATCGAGATCCGGGATCTGGGTTCCAGCAACGGCACGTTCGTAAACGGGGCGCGCATCGCGCAGGCGAGCGCGCGTGACGGCGACACGGTGTCGTTCGGCACGGTGGCGTTCGTTGTGCGGGCGATCACTCGTCAGGCGCGGGAGGCGGTGCGCGCGTCGACGCCGCGTCAGGTGGGCGGCTACACGGTGCGCCATGAACGGCGGCTCGAAGCGCTCGACCCGCTGGACGCCCTGGCCGCGGCGCGTCCCGCCGGCGGTGACGCGACGATGGCGGTGCGCGGGCAGCTGCCGGCGCCCCCCGTCGGCCGAATGGCACTCAAGCTCTCGCTCCTCCTCGAGGTGTCGAAGGCGCTGAGCGGCACGCTCGACCTCAACCTGCTCCTGCAGCGCATCGTCGACTTCGCCTTTCAGCTGCTCGAGGTCGACCGCGCGAGCCTGCTCGTGCAGGAGGGCGACACGCTGGTGCCGCGCGTCTCGCGTGAGGCACGCCGCGCCGGCGACGCCACGCCGGCCGGACCGGTGCCGCGCTCGATCGCCGAGCGCGCGGTCGAGGAGCGCGTCGCCATTCTCACCGACGACGCGCCGTCCGACGCCCGCTTCACGGGGCAGTCGGTGGTGGTGCAGCAGGTGCAGAGCGCGATGTGCGTTCCGCTGCTCGGCCACGAGGCGACGGTGTTAGGCGTGCTGTATGTCGACAACCGGAGCATCACGCACCTGTTCGACGAAGCCGATCTCGACTTTCTGGTCGCCTTCGCCGGGTTGGCCGCGGTCGCGATCGAGAACACGCGATTCGCCGAACGACTGCAGCGGGAGGCCGTGGTGCGCAGCAGCTTCGAGCGCTACTTCACGCCGCAACTCGCCGCCCGCATCGCGGCCGACCCGCATGCAGTGCGCCTCGGCGGCGAGCGGCGGCGGGTCGCGGTGCTGTTCGCCGATATCAGGGGGTTCACGGCGCGCGCCGAGTCACTGCCGCCGGAGGAAGTCGCCGCCCTGCTCAACGAGTACTTCACGGCCATGGTGGAGTGCGTCTTCCACCATGGCGGCACACTCGACAAGTTCATTGGCGACGCCCTAATGGCGCAGTGGGGCGCGCCGATCGCCCGGCGCGACGACGCCGACGCCGCCTTCCAGGCGGCGCTCGACATGCAGGCCTCCCTCGACGAATTGAACGAGGAATGGGTCGCCCGTGGATGGCCGCCGTTGGGGATGGGCGTCGGCATCAGCGTTGGCGAGGCGTTCGCCGGCAACATCGGCAGCGAGCGGCGCCTCGAGTACACGGTCATCGGCGACACGGTGAACGTTGCGAGCCGCCTGTGCGGGCACGCCGAGGCCGGCGAGATCCTGCTGACCGAGGCGGCCCGGTCGGCGCTCTCGGAGCCGCGAGCGTTCGATCCCGGCGAACCGTTGACGCTGAAGGGGAAGCGCGAGCCCGTACCGGTCTACCGTGCGCGGCGATGAAGCGGCCGGATCCCGATGACATCGGGATTCCCGCGGGCTATGTCCGCCTCACGACCCCGGGCACTCGGCGTGCGGTCGCTCGGCGCGGCGACGCCGCCGCGATCGGCACGGTGCTGGCGGAGGGTACGCTGCACGAGTGGGCGGCCCGCGAGCCCGGCGCGCGGCCGATGCAGGGACGGGCGACCGCGTGGGCGGTGCGGCTTCCGAACGGGACACCGGTGGTCGTGAGGCACTCGCGGCATGGCGGATGGCTCGCGCCGCTGACGGGCGACCTCTTTCCACCGCCGACGCGGGCGCCGCGCGAACTGGCCACGGCGCTGCGCCTGGGCGAGCGCGGCGTCCCGACGCCGACCGTTGCGGCGTACGCGACGTATCCCGCGACGGCGGGACTCGAGCGGGCGGACGTCGCGACGGTCGAGGTGCCTGACGCGCACGACCTCGGCGCGAGCCTCGCGATCGGGACGCCGTTCGCCGCGCTGTGGAACGCCGTCGCACCGCTGCTGCAGGCGCTCGCGGCTGCGGGCGCTCATCATCCCGATCTCAACGTGAAGAACATCCTGCTCTCCGGGTCTGCCAGCGTGAGCGCGTGGGTGCTCGACGTCGACCGCGTCCGCTTCGTCGGGCCGGCTGCGGCAGCGCGGGGGAATGCGGCGCGCCTCACGCGGTCCCTCGTGCGCTGGCGCGAGCGTCACGGCGCCACGATCACCGATGCTGATCTGGCGCGCGTTCGGACGATGGGAGCTCAGCCATGAGCCGATCCGCAACGCCGCTCCGCGAAGTCCTCATCGTGATGATGAGTGCGGTGGGGGATGCCGTGCACGTGCTGCCGGTGATCAACGCCCTCAAGCGGCACTCCCCGACGACCCGAATCACCTGGGTATTGCAGCCCGGACCGGCCACGCTGGTCCGCGGCCATCCGAGCGTCGACGACATTATCATCTTCGACCGGGCGAAGGGGTGGAAGGCGTTCGCGGACGTGCGCGCGGCGCTGGCGACGCGCCGATTCGATGTGGCACTGGCGCTGCAGGTGTACTTCAAGGCGGGGCTGGTCACCGCACTCGCGCGGGCCGACGTCAAGCTGGGCTTCGACCGGGCGCGGGCGCGCGATCTCAACTGGCTCTGGACGACCCGTAAGATCCCGCCGCACGAGGGGCAGCACGTCCAGGACCAGTATTTCGAGTTCCTCACCGCGCTCGGCGTGCCACACGAGCCCGTTACGTGGAACCTCGGTCCGTGGCCTGACGAACGCGCGTGGCAGGCCGAGTTCTTCGCGCCCATCAAGCGCCCGGTGGCGTCGATGGTCGTGGCCACCAGCAAGCCGCAGAAGGACTGGCCCCCCGCGCGATGGGCCGAGGTCGTGGACCGGCTGCACGAGGAGCACGGCGTGCAGGCCGTGCTCGTCGGCGGTCGGTCGCCGCGGGAGCTCGAAGCGGAGGCGGTGATCATGGCCCGCGCGGCACACCCGCCGATCTCGGCGCTCGGGTCGGGGCTGCGCCGCCTCGTCTCGATCCTCGATGGGTCGGCGCTGGTGATCGCGCCCGATACCGGCCCGCTGCACATGGCGGTGGCACTCGATCGGCCGGTGGTGAGCCTGATCGGCTACACCAATCCCAGGCGCACCGGCCCGTACCGGCGCTATCACGATCTGATCGTCGACGCCTACGGCGAGCCGGGCGAGCAGTACGGCATCACGATGGAGAACCGGATGGACCGGATGCCGCGGATCACGGTCGACCAGGTGATGGACAAGGTGCGGCTGTGGGAACGCCGCTACCGCACGGATGGCGCAGCGTCAGGCACCTGACGATATCCCCGCACCGAACTCGTAGCGCACGTCGACCGCGCGCAGGAGGTCGACGAGGGTAACGAGGCCCAGCCCCATCACCGCGAAGTAGTCGCCTTCGATGCGGCGAACGATCGTTGCGCCGTAGCCCTGGATGCCATAGCTCCCCGCCTTGTCCATCGGTTCGCCGGTGCGGACATAGGCAGCGATTTCGTCGTCAGTGAGGTGGCGGAAGGTGACACCGACCGTGTTCACCGCCGATACCACCGTGCTGCCCCGCCCCACCGCCATCGCCGTGTAGACGGTATGCGCCCGTCCGGCGAGCAGCCGGAGCGTGGCCTCGGCGTCGGCGATATCGCGGGGCTTGCCCAGGATGCGACCGTCGATGGCGACGGTGGTATCGGCGGCGACCACCACCGGCGACCGCCCATGGGCCGCGTGCAGCGCGACCACGACACGGGCCTTCTCGCGGGCGAGCCGCTCCACGTGCGGCGCCGGCTCCTCGCCCGGAATCGCGGTCTCGTCGATATCGGCCGGCTGCACGGTGTGCGGAATGCCGACAAGCGTCAGCAGGTCGCGCCGGCGAGGGGAGGAGGAGGCGAGAATCAACTGGGGCGTCATCGTTCGAGCCAGATGGTCACGGGTCCGTCGTTCACGAGCGCGACGTCCATCATCGCGCCGAACTCGCCGGTCGCGACGTGCATCCCGCTCGCCGCGAGCAGGGCGATGAACCGCGCATAGAGTGGAATCGCCACGTCAGGCGGGGCCGCCGCGACGAAGCTGGGGCGCCGCCCCTTGCGCGCATCGCCGTAGAGCGTGAACTGCGAGACGACCAGCAGCGCACCGCCGACCTCGTCGAGGGCCCGATTCATCTTCCCGTCGTCGTCGGCGAACAGGCGCAGCCCCAACACCTTGTCGGCCATCCACGCGACCGTCGTGTCGGTATCGTCGTGCGTGAAGGCGACCAGCAGGAGGTAGCCCCGCCCGATCGCCCCCGTGCGTCGGCCGTCGACGGTGACGCTCGCACTCGAGACACGCTGCAGCAGCACCCGCATCAGCGACCCCGCTCCGCCGTCATGCGCTCGTGGATCGCGCGCCGGCGTCCTCGAACTCGCGCTCGTCGCCCCGGCGACAGGGGAGTGAGAAGGCGAACACCGCACCCTCGAGCGGGAACTCCGCCCACGCCCGCCCGCCGAGCGATTCCACGGTTTCGCGCACGATGCTCAGTCCGAGCCCGGTGCCTTCGACCGTGACGTCGGCGGCTCGTTCGAAACGGCCGAACAGGCGCGACCGCGTCTCGATGCCCACGCCGCACCCGTTGTCGTGCACGGACACCACGAGCTCGTGACTGTCGCCGTACTCGCGCACCGCGCCACGCACCGCGACCCAGCGCTCGGTCTTGGCGGGATCGGCGTACTTGATCGCGTTGGACAGATAGTTCGCGAGACAGAGCTCGACCGCGGCCGCGTGCACCTCGACTCCGGGAAGCTCCGCGTCGACACGGACCTGCACGTCGCCCGCGCTCGCCATTTCGCGCAGCCCGCGCACCGCTTCGGCGACCGCCTGCGGCAGGCGGATGTGTCGCGTCCGCCGCGCATCGCTCTCGATCGTCGTCAGGCTGAGCAGCGCCTCAAGCCGCGACCGCATCGCCGTCATGCAGTCCTGGACCACCGCCACCAGCCGCGTGCTGTCCTCGCGCTGGATGCCGTCGAGCGCCAACGCCTGGCTGGCACCGAGTGCGGCGTGGATCTGGTTCTTGAACTCGTGCGAGAGCGCGCGGTGGAAGGCTCGCAGCCGGTCTTCCCGCTCACTGATCACCTCACCGGCGCGTCGCAGATACTGGATCGTCGTCGCCCGCTGCACAATCGAGATCGCGCGATAGAGGCGATGACCGCACGTCATCAACTGCGCGCGCGTACACTCGCCGCCCGCCGCATCCGCCTCACGCGCGAGGAAGGTGAAGAGGATGCCTCCAAAGATCTCGTACTCCTTCAGGATCTCGTAGGCATCGAATCCCTGCCGAAACCGCAGCTCGCCGAGCTCCATGGCCTTCGCCAGCACCGGAACGTCGGCGCCGAGCTCGTTGGCGGGGTCCTCGAGATAATTCGCGATCCCGACGAGCAGCATCGGGACGTGATCGAGCAGCTCGTCGGTCGGGAAGACGCGGTTGGGATCGAGATTGACGCGCGCGACGATCCGTTCGAGCCACCGGGCGGTGAGCTCGTCACGGGACTCCCGCAGCCGCGCGGCGAGCACGGGCGCGATCGGGCACGGATCCCCGATCTCCCCCGGTGACTTGTCTGGCGGCTGACTGCTGGTCATCTCACTCCACGGTGACGGACTTGGCGAGGTTGCGCGGCTGGTCGACGTTCGCGCCGCGCTTGACGGCCACGTAATACGCCAGCAATTGCAGCGGAATGGAGGCCAGCACCGGCGTGAGCATGTCGATCGTTTGCGGAATGCGGATCTCCTGATCCATCATGCCCACCAGCGACTCCTCGTTCTGGCTGGTGATCGCGATCACGCGCCCGCGGCGTGCCTTCACCTCCTGGACGTTCGACACCATCTTGTCGAACACCGCGTCGTGCGGAGCGATGAACACCACCGGCATCAGCTCGTCGATCAGGGCGATCGGCCCGTGCTTCATTTCCGCGGCCGGATACCCCTCCGCGTGAATGTAGCTGATTTCCTTGAGCTTGAGCGCGCCCTCGAGAGCGGCCGGAAAGTTGTAGCCGCGTCCCAAATAGAGGAAGTTCGACGCGCGCTTGTACTCCTCGGCCAGCGCCTCGATCTCGTCGGCCCGGTCGACGATCTCCTGCACCTGGTCGGGGAGCTTCTCCAGCGCCTCGATGATCTCCCGACCGCGCAGGATCGACAAATCGCGCAGGCGCGCCAGGCGCAGCGTCAGCAGCGCGAGCGCAACGACCTGGCTGGTGAACGCCTTGGTCGACGCGACGCCGATCTCGGGACCGGCGTGCAGGTAGATGCCGCCGTCCGCCTCACGCGCGATCGTCGAGCCCACCACGTTGACGATACCCAGCGTGCGAGCGCCGCGGCGGCGTGCCTCACGCATCGCCGCCAGCGTGTCGGCCGTCTCCCCCGACTGCGAGATCACGATGCAGAGCGTTCGGTCGGTGACGATCGGATTGCGATAGCGGAACTCCGACGCGTACTCCACCTCGACGGGGATGCGCGTGAGCTCCTCGATCATGTGCTCGCCGATGAGCGCCGAGTGCCAGCTCGTGCCGCACGCGGTGATCGTGATGTTGTCGATCTCGAGGAGGTCGTCGTCGTCCATGTTGAGGCCGCCGAGGCGCGTGGTGCCCTCCTCCTGCAGCAGGCGACCGCGCAGCGTGTTGCGGATGCTGTCGGGCTGCTCGAAGATCTCCTTCAGCATGAAGTGCGCGTAGCCGCCCTTCTCGATCTGGTCGATGTCCCAGTCGATCTTGCTGATCTCCTTCTCGATCGTCGTCGCGGCGTGGTCGATGATCCGGTAGCCGTCCATCGTCACGACGGCCATGTCGCCGTCATCGAGATAGATGACCTGCCGCGTGTGCGCGAGGATGGCCGAGACGTCGCTGGCGATGAAGAACTCGTTCTCGCCAAGCCCCACGAGCAGCGGACTACCTTTGCGCGCCGCGACGATCTTCCCCGGGTCGCGGCTGGACAGCACGGCGATGCCGTAGGTTCCCTCGACGCGCTGCAGCGTGCGGATCACCGCCTGCTCGAGATTCCCCTCGAACAGCTCCTCGATCAGGTGGACCAGCACCTCCGTGTCGGTTTCCGACGTGAAGACGTGGCCACGCTCTTCCAGCGTCCGGCGCAGCGACGTCGAGTTCTCGATGATGCCGTTATGCACCACCGCGAACGACTCGTCCTCGCTCGTATGCGGGTGTGCGTTGTCCTGCGTCGGCGGGCCGTGGGTGGCCCAGCGCGTATGCGCGATGCCAATCGTTCCCTCGACGGGATCGCCAGCCATCATCGCCTCGAGCCGCGAGATCTTGCCGGCCGCCTTGCGCAGCTCGACCCCGCCACCGCCGTTCAGCAGCGCCACGCCGGCTGAATCGTAGCCGCGGTACTCGAGGCGCTTGAGCCCTTCGATCAGAAGCGGCGTCGCGGAGCGGGTGCCGATGTATCCTACGATTCCACACATATGCGGATGGAGCCCGAGTTGAAGTCGAACGAATGGTCGAAACGATCAGCGGGTCGAGCGAGGGCGAACGACACTACGAATGACGGATGCAGCGCGCGATCAGCGCGCCGCCAGCGCGTCCAGCGGCACGCGACACCGGCGCACCAGGGAGTTGGCGCGGTCGGCGTCGGGCGCCTCGGCGATCACCCGCACGATCGGCTCGGTGCCTGACGGGCGCACGTGGACCCAGGCATCCGTCCACGACAGCCGGAGCCCGTCCTGCGTGTCGGCCTCGGCGTCGGCGAAGGTGTCGCGCATCGCTGCGTACACCACGTCGAGCGCCGCGTCGGGACGATCCAGCTTGTCCTTCACGATCGAATACCGCGGATACTCGCCGACGATTGCCGAGAGCGGCGCCGTCTCCTCAGCCATCAACTGCAGGATCAACGCGGCGCCGAGCGGCGCGTCGCGTCCGAGGTGCAGATCGGGGAGAATAACACCACCGTTGCCCTCGCCGCCGATTACCGCGCCCACCTCGCGCATGCGCATTGCCACGTTCACCTCGCCCACCGGCGCGCGCAGCACGTCGCTGCCGAGCCGGTGGGCGACGTCGTCGACGATGCGGCTGGTCGACAGGTTGGTGACGACCAGCCCCGGCGTGCGCTTGAGCACCGTGCGTGCCGCGAGGGCGAGCGTATAGTCCTCGCCCGGCGCGCGGGCATCGTCGAGCACCAGTGCCAGTCGATCGACGTCGGGATCGGTGGCGAATCCGACGTCCGCGCGATGCTGCCGCACGACCGCCTCGAGCTCACCGAGGTTGGCCGCGACGGGTTCGGGCGGACGCGGAAAGCGGCCGTCGGGCGTCATGCCGATCGCGTGCACCTCACAGCCGAGTGCGTCGAGCAGCGCCGGCATGATCACGGCGCCGGCGCCGTGACAGCAGTCCAGCGCGACACGAAAGCGACGCGCGCGGATCGCCGCGACGTCGACGAACGGCAGGGCAAGAATGGCGTCGATGTGGCGAGCGATCGCGGCATCGTCGCGAGTTGTCGCGCCGAGGCGATCGTAGGGGACATAGGGAATGTCGCCGTCGACCAGGGCGCGCATCGCCTCGCCCTCCTCGGCGCTCAGAAAGAGTCCGCTCGGGCCGATGAACTTGAGCGCGTTCCACTCGATCGGGTTGTGGCTCGCAGTGATCGCCAGGCCCCCCGCCGCGTGGTGGTGCTCGACGGCCAGTTGCACGGTCGGGGTGGGAACCATGCCGAGATCGATCACGTCGCAGCCCGCCGACTCGAGGGCCGAGAGCACCACGCGATGGAACAGCGGCCCCGAGACGCGGCTGTCGCGGCCGACGACGACCGAGCGGCTGGCGCCCTGCCGCGACGCCCAGCCACCGAACCCGGCGGCGAACCGCGCCACGATCTCCGGGGTGAGTCCGTCGCCCACCCGACCGCGAACTCCCGACACGCTCACCATCAACCCCCGATACGACATGCCACCTCCGATATGGAACCGCGATGCGTGTCGGCCGGCCACCAGCCCGCCCACGCGATCGTAGCGATCATTGCGCTGCACTCGCCCATTAACTTGCCCCGCGCGTCCGCACCCGGCGTGGAACACGACAGCCGTGCATTCTAGCGGCTCGTCGGGTCGCGGATGTTGTTTCAGATCACGACGGACGGTGCACGTGGTGCGTCACGCCGCGGCGTCCACCAACTTCCTGCCGCACCGACGTCC
>JBBQHX010000021.1:0-25580 GCA_038324385.1 Gemmatimonadales bacterium
TCGCGGCCGCGTGGTTCCTTCCCCTCCTTGGCGGCTGCGCGGCGTCGAGCGGAACGACTCCGGCACCCGAGCCCGCACCGGCGCAGCCAGCGCCGCCGTCCCAGGCGGCTCCCGCCGCGACGTCGGCCACGGCGGCGCCCGCGGGGCTGAGTCACGATCACCCCCGTCACCGGCGTCCGCCGGGCAGCAATCCCCCCGGCGCGCGGCTAAACCCGGGCGCCCTGCCCTGCATGCCGGGGAGGATGGGGCACCACGGTCAGGCGATCCACATGTCGCGGCTGGCGACGACGCGCGGCGGCAACCCGCGCTTGCTGCGCTTCGCCGAGAAGATCGATCAGTCGCAGGCGTCGGAGATCATGCTGATGCAGGAGTGGCTGCGGGCGAATGCGCAGTTCGCGCCGGACGGCGAGTCGTGGCGTAGCATGGCGATGCCGGGGATGCTCACCGAAGCCGAACTGGCGACGTTAGAGGCGTCGCGCGGGCCGGAGTTCGACCGACAGTTTTTGACCCTGATGATTCGCCATCACGAAGGGGCGCTGCGGATGGTCGCCGATCTGCTCGCCGCGCCGCGCGCCGCGCAGGACGTCGACATCTCCGTCTTCGCCAACGACGTGGAGACGACGCAGACCGCCGAGATCGGACTGATGTATCAGATGCTGAACGAATTGTGAGACCTCAACTGGAGCTTCGCCTGATGGGATTCGCTCGCTGGACGCGCGTCATCGCGCCGACCGTCGCCCTCGCCCTCGGCTTCGCGCCGTCGCTGCAGGCCCAGACCTATCCGAGTGCCACCGACCCGCGCAACGCGCTCAAGCCCGGCCTGCACGATGCCGGCATCGCGATCGAGGGGATGCGGCTGGTCTCGACCACGAAGAAGCCCGCCGCGCTGGATTCCATGCGCGGCCTCGCCTTCGTCAACTCCGATCTCGCGTTCGGCGGGAACTACGTCTATCAGGGCAACTTCGCCGGGTTCTCGATCTGGGACGTGAGCAACCCGGCGCGGCCGACCCAGGTGTCGGTGGTCGAGTGCATCACGTCGCAGGGCGATCCGTCGATCTACGGCAACCTGCTGTTCATCTCGGCCGAGGGCGCCGGGAACCGGAACGACTGCGCGAAGGGTGGCGTGGCGAACCCCGCCGACCACATGGCGGGGGTGCGCATCTATGACGTCTCCAACCCGCGCCAGCCGCGGCTCGTCACGAACGTGCAGACGTGCAAGGGCTCGCACACGCACACGCTCGTGCCGCACCCGACCGACCGGGGCGTCGTCTACCTCTACGTGTCGGGAAGCCAGGGCGCGCGTCCGGCCGCGGAGCTCGCCGGGTGCAACAACGGAACGGATCCGGCGGACGAGTCGAACTCGCTGTACCGCCTGGACGTGATCCGGGTGCCGCTGGCGCGGCCGCAGGATGCGGCGGTGGTGACGGGCGCGCGCATCTTCACGGGGCTTGGCGCCGCGCCGAGCCGCGGTGGCAGGGCCCGCGCCGCACGTGCCGTCGAGGGTGCTGACAGCGCGGCGATGGCGCGCATGCAGGCGGCCGGACCGCGGAACTGCCACGACGTGACGGCCTACCCCGAGATGGGGCTGCTCGCCGGCGCGTGCGGCAGCTACGGCTTGCTCGTCGACATCTCGAACCCCGAGCGTCCGGTGCGCCTCGACGCCGCGGCCGACACGAACTTCTCGCTCTGGCACACGGCGGTGTTCAGCAACGACGGCTCCAAGGTCGTCTTCACCGACGAGTGGGGCGGCGGCACGTCGCCCAACTGTCAGGCGACGCACATGCTGGAGATGGGCGGCAACACCACGCTGACCATCGGCCCGGACAGGAAGTTCGCGCAGCGCGCCTACTTCAAGATTCCGACGGCGCAGACCGCGCAGGAGAACTGCGTGTCCCACAACGGCTCGCTGATTCCGGTGCCGGGGCGCGACATCATGGTGCAGGGGTGGTATCAGGGCGGGGTCGACATCATCGACTTCACCGATCCCGACCGCCCGTTCGAGATGGGCTTCTTCGACCGCGGCCCGGTCGATGCACCGCCCGCAGCCGGTGACACCACCGGCGGCGCGGTGAGCCGTCAGCGCGGCACGATCGGCGGCTCGTGGGGCGCCTACTGGTACAACGGCCACATCTACTCGTCGGAGATGGCGCGCGGTCTCGACATCCTCGAACTGGTGCCCGGTCCGCAGCTCTCGGCCAACGAGATCGCGGCCGCGAAGCTGGTGCAGATGGACGAGTTCAATCCGCAGAGCCAGCCGCGCATCGTGTGGCCGGCGGCATTCCCGGTGGTGCGGTCGTATCTCGACCAGCTTGTGCGCAACAACGGGCTCTCCGCGGCACGCACCACGGCGATCGCCCGCGCGCTCGATGCGGCCGAACGCCAGTCGGGTGCCACACGCCGGTCGGCGCTGACGGCGCTCGCCACGCAGGTCGGCGCGGACGCGAACGGCGCGTCCGACGCGGCGCGCGTGCGCGCCATGGCGACCGCGATCCGCGACCTGGCCGCGGCACAGCGGTAGGCCGTCTCGACTCTGTTGCATGAACGGCCGGCTGGGTACCCAGTCGGCCGTTATTGTGTTCGCCGTTAGAGTGCCGGCGCCGGGAGCCGGCCGTCGATCATGAACTGGGCTCGCTCGAATCGATGAGTGTAGCGCGCGCGGGCCAGGTCGCCTCGCGTGACGTCCACGCCGTCGCGTGTGGCGGTGCAGTGCCAGCGTTGCAGCTGCCGAGGCGCCGCCGCATGAAAGACCGCCGGCGTGAACGCGCCCACGTTCGTCCCGCCGTTCGCGTCACGGGCGGAAGGAAACCGAAAGAGCTCGACGCCCGCCTCACGCATGGCCTGCCCGAGCGCCTGTGAGGCCGCGTATGACACCGGCGAGGCGATCTCCGGCCGATGGTCGTCGAAGGGCGGTGTGTCCAGGTCGATGCCGCACACCGTCCGCATGCGCACGGTGAACGCCGTCAGCGCCGAGGTGACCTGGCCCAGCGCCGCACGCGTTCCCTCGAGGAAGAGCAGCCGGTAGTACGCGACCTCGGCGAACGCGGTGCGTTGCTGCAACGACCCGTACCAGATCCCGCGGTCGTGTCGGGTTCCGAAGCGCGAGCCGTGTCGCAGCGGCGGATAGCGAAATGGCGTGAAGAGCAGATAGTGCAGCCGCGCTCCGACTCCGACCGGCGGCTTCACTGCCTCGAGCAACGTTTCCAGCAGATCCTGCTCGGCCGTGGTGTCGACCAGCTTGCGAGTGGAGATCTGATGCTGCGATTCCACCACCCGCCATGAATCGAGCTGCAGCGGGCGACGCTCAGAGTCGCCCGCGCATCGCATCCAGATACTGGACGACATCGACCAGTCCCTCCACGGTTCGGATGCGATCGGCAGGGATGCCGCCCACGTGGTCGTTGTCCGCGTGCATCCACGCGCGCGCCTGGGCGTCGTCGCCGCCGACCAGCGCATCGAGCGACCGAAAGAGGCGGACCAACAGGAGCGCGAGTTCGCCCTCCTTGCTGGCGGGCTCCACGCCCCGCCCCCGCTGCATCCGCGACACCGATGCCTCGCTCGAGCCGATGACGGAGGCGAGGTGGCGACTGGTCAGTCCCAGGCGATACGCGGCTGACAGGGCGGCCTTCGCCGTCACGGCGGCGGGGTCGGGCGCGGGGCGGGGGTTCAGGAGTGCCGGCATTCCGAAAGATTAGCGTGAAATCCTTTCACCTGCAATCAGCGACCAGTTGCGGCGTTGTCCCGGCCATTGGCAAGGGACGTCCTGTCCTCGGGACGAAAGCAACGCTGAAAGCATCCGGGCGGAGCCAACGTACGATAGTACGAACTGATGAACCCGTGCACGTTTCTGCTGCCCCGACCTCGTCCCGAGTCACGCATCGTGGATGCCTCGTCGTTCCCACGCCTGCGCCGTCGGATCACGGTCGCCGCATCGCAGATCGACCTCGTGGCGGGATACGATCCCAGCGTGCTGCAGATCTGGCGTCGCACACCGGCGGCGGCCCGCCTGGAGCTCGCGCTCACCTCCGATGAGTGGGGCCCATCGGACGTACGGTGGACGAACGATACGACGCTCACACTCCTGCAGAACTTCCCGAGCGAGGCCATCGACCGCCCGACACAGCGCACCGCGACGGTCGCATTGCGGGCCGGGCGCTGGCGGGTCGAGCTGCACGCGCGCTGATGTCCGATGGGCGTTCAACGCCGCGCACGGGGGGCGACTGGGACGCTCACCGTCGTCACGGCCCGGTGCGTGCGGTGCCGAACGGGGCGGTGCCGCTGACACGCTGATCGCTGGCCCCCGACATTCCTCTTCTCCCGCTTATCGCGAGGTCCACATCCCGATGCCTCCCAAAGGATCGAAAGCCGCTACCAGCCGCGCCACGAAATCCGCGACGTCCCGACGCGTTCACGCGGTGAGCGCGCAGTTGAGCGTCACGCACCTGACGAGAGCCGGCACCGCGCTCACCCTGGAAATTCGCGGCGGCGACGGAAAGCTCGGCCAGCTCGAGATCGGCCGAGGGGCGCTCTATTGGACTGGTCGGAACCAGCGCGAGGCCAAGCGCATCAGCTGGACACGCTTCGCCGAGATGATGGACGAATTGGCGAGCAGCAATCTCCGCGCGCGGCGCGCGGGGGCGTAAGGCAACCGGATTGGGCTGGCCAGTCCGCCGGCCCGTCCGCAGCCCCATCATGTCGTCAATGCTCGCGACCGCGGCGTTCCAGGCCGGCGACAGCGCGCGCGCGAACGGTGCGGCCGCGCAGGCTGATCGCTGGTTCGAGGTCCTCGGGCCGCTCTCCATCGGCGGCCCGGGAACGGTGCGCAACCTCGTCCTCTCGATCGTCGTGGTGGTCGCGGCGGTGGTGCTGCGCCGGCTGCTCCTGCGCTCCGTCGACCAGAGGGTGGCCGAGGCCCGGGCACGCTATCGGTGGTCGAAGACGTCGTCGTATGTCGCGTTCCTCATCGCCACAATCTTTATCCTGGCGATCTGGTTCGAGGGGCTGGGCAACATCGGCACCTTCCTCGGCCTGCTGTCGGCCGGTCTCGCGATCGCGCTGCGCGACCCCGTGGCCGACCTGGCGGCGTGGGTTTTCATCATGACCCGGCGGCCTTTCGACCTCGGCGACCGCGTCCAGATCGGCGACCATGCGGGCGACGTCATCGACATCCGCATCTTCCAATTCAGTCTACTGGAAATCGGCAACTGGGTGGACGCGGACCAGAGCACGGGGCGCATCATCCACGTCCCGAACGCGTTCGTCTTCAGTAAGTCGCTGGCCAATTACACGGCGCAATTCGAGTACATCTGGAACGAGATCCCGATCCTCATCACCTTCGAGAGCAACTGGCGCAAGGCAAAGCAGCTGGTCGAGGGGATTGCCGCCTCGCAGGCCGGAGACGTCGTGGAGGAAGCCAAGCGGTCGATGCTGCGGGCGTCGCGCCGGGTGCTGATCTACTACAGTACGCTGACGCCCGCCGTGTACACGTCGGTCCAGGACTCGGGAGTGTGCCTGACGCTGCGCCACCTGTGCCGACCGCGTCAACGTCGTGGGTCGAGCCAGAGCATCTGGGAAGCGGTGCTCGACGCGTTCGCCGCGGAGCAGGACATCGATCTGGCGTATCCGACACAGCGCCTGTATGTCAATCCGCTGGAAGGCAAGCCGGGGGCGCGGGCGCCGCTGCCCGACGAGTGGGATCGTCGCCGACCGACGGAACCGGATGGTACGGGTCAGCCGGGAACGCCCCCGCCCCCGTAACGTGCATCGCATCACCGGGTGCCGGCTCGCGCGCCCGGCGTCGTGCACCGCACGGAGCGCACGCGGGCCTCCCCACTTCCGCGCCGTTCGCCACCGCCACTACACGCGCTATCACCCGCGACAGGCAATGCAATGGCCGCGACCCCACACCCGATCTCACCGGCGCCGAGTCCCCGCACCGCCCTCCGGACGCACGGCTTCACCGAGTCGGTGATCCGCGAGATGACGCGAGTCGCGGCCGACGCCGGCGCGCTCAACCTCGCGCAGGGCTTTCCCGACTTCGACGCGCCCGAGCTGCTGAAGGAGGCGGCATGCGCGGCGATCCGCGCCGACGTCAACCAGTACGCCGTCACCTGGGGAACGCCGCGACTGCGTGTCGCGCTGGCCGAGAAGTACGGACGCGAGCACGGCGTGCCGGTGGATGAGGGGCGCGAGATCACCGTGACCTGCGGCGCGACCGAGGCGATGGCCGCGGCGCTGCTGGCCGTCATCAATCCCGGTGACGAGGTGCTGATCTTCGAGCCGTTTTACGAGAACTACGGCCCCGACGCGATCCTCTGCGGGGCAACCCCCGTCTGGCTCCCGCTGGACGCCACCGCCCCGCTCGATCTCGATCGGGTGCGCGATGCGGTCACGCCGCGCACCCGCGCGATCGTCATCAATTCGCCGAACAATCCGACGGGACGCGTCCTCAGCCGCGCGGAGCTGACCGGGCTCGCGGCGATCTGCATCGAGCACGACCTGCTCGCGATCACGGACGAGATCTACGAGCACCTGGTCTACGAGGGTGAGCACATCTCGATGCGGACGATCGAGGGCATGCGGGACCGGACGATCATGATCAGCGGCGCGTCGAAGACGTTCAGCGTCACGGGGTGGCGCGTCGGCTGGATCGTCGCGCCGCCGGACCTGACGACGGCGATTCGCAAGGTGCACGACTTTCTCACCGTCGGCGCCCCCGCGCCGCTGCAGGAAGGGTGCGCCGCGGCGATCGAGGGGCTGGGCGCCGACTACTACGCGCGCCTGCTGGCGGGATACCGTGAGCGGCGGGACGTTCTGCACAACGGCCTCGTCTCGGCGGGATTTACCTGTCCGCGCCCGGCGGGTGCGTACTACATCCTGGCCGACTTCAGCGCCCTGTCGGCCGAGCGGGACGACGTCTTCGCGCGGCGGCTCGCACGCGGCGCCCCACCGGTGCGGGGCGTCGCGACCGTGCCCGGGTCCAGCTTCTTCCACGGCCCTGCCGGTGGGCGGACGCTCGTGCGCTTCGCGTTTTGCAAGCGACTGCCGACGCTGCGTCAGGCGGTGGGCCTCTTGCACGAGCTCACGTCGTAATCCGGTCGCGGCGATCGTGGCGCCTGACGACGCGCTAGTGCCGCGTGGCCGCCGCCACGATCGTTTTGGAGGCGCTCTTGATGTTGGCCGTTCTCGTGCGGGTCGCACCGCGGAAATAGCGTTCACCGATCAAGGTGCCGTGCTGCTGCACGAGCAGGCTGCGCAGCCGCGGCAGCGTCCCCGCCCGGCCGACACAATCAGCTTCATGGGACGGGAAACGCGCATCGGCCTCCGGACGAGCCTCAGACAGGGACGTGTCGGAGCATTGTCGCCCATCCCACCATCCCGTGCGCTGGAGCGTTCCCGTGGAATCACTCGTCCGGCAGGCCGACGGCGTGGAGCTGACGCCGGTGCCGCTGTCGTCCGGCGACCCGGTCTCCATCCGTACGATCGTGGTGAGCGGCAGTGCGCGGCAGGATCAGGACGCGGCGGCCGGCAGTGGGGCTCGCGCCGCGATCAGGGTGATGTTGTCGCTCCCGCCACGTTCGAGCGCGAGGTCGAGCAGCGACCGGCACAGCTGCTCCGACGACGTCATCGCCTCGACCTGGAGCCGGATCTCGTCGTGCTCGACGTGCTTGGTGAGCCCATCCGTGGCGAGCAGGACGACGCAGCCGCGCGGAATCTCGATGCGCGTCACGACGGGCACGGCCTCGTCGCTCCCGATGGCGCTCGCGAGAATGTCGTTGAAGGGCGACTTGGCGGCGTTGCTGGCATCCCAGATCCCCTCGTCCACCATCCCCTGGGCGATCGTCTGGTCGCGCGTCATCTGCGTGAGCTCGCCGTTCCAGTACCGGTAGCACCGGCTGTCGCCGACCTGCGTCACGTACATCCACGGGAAGACGGCGACCGCGAGCGTGAGGGTGGTGGCCATCGTCGAGTCGGGATCACGCAGCGCCTGCTCGCGCACCACCGCGTGCGCTTCGAGGGCGGCCGTGGTGAGCGCGTCGTGGAACTCCTCGTCGGATGACTGACCGGCGGCGTGATAGGACGTGAGCGACGAGGCGACGTACTGCGTGATCGTCGCGAGCGCGAGCCGGCTCGCCTCGCCGCCGCCCGCGCCGCTGCCGACGCCATCGGCGACGAGCATGTACGTCGCCAGGCGCTCGCCTCGCAGCGGGAGCCGGTCGGCGTCGGGGATGCTCGTGCCGTGCACCACGACCTGCGGGTGCACGGTGCAGAGCATGAAGTGATCCTGATTCTCGCGGCGCACGCGCCCGACGTGCGTGAGCCCGAAGAGGTCGAGTTCGATATCCCGCGGACGAACCCAGGTCTGGTCGGGTGTGACGGTCAGGGCATTGTTCAGCGTCATCGCGACATCCGCTCCATCGGGGATCGTGGCCATCGCTGCTGCGGCCGTTCCTGCGGCGGCCGTGGCCACCGGTTTCCGTCCGATCATACGATCGCTCCGGCGGCGTGCCACCGCCAGCCATCCGCATCGTCAGGCATCGGTGGCGGCCTCATCCCTTCCTCGGCCGGCTCCGACCGCGAGCCAGGGCGGACCGCCCTCCGTCTCGAATTACCCGGGGGCGGGTCCGTCCACCTCATCCCAGATCCTCGTCGTGTGACGTTCCTGCAGGAACAGCGTGCCGATGACGAACGTGCCGAGCGCGACGGTGATCGGGAAGACGAGACCGGCATAGATGTTCCCCGTGCTCGCGACGAGCGCCGTGGCGATCAGCGGCAGGAATCCGCCGAACCAGCCGTTGCCGAGGTGGTAGGGGAGCGAGAGCGAGGTATAGCGGATCTTGGCGGGGAATGCCTCGACGAGGAAGGCGGCGATCGGTCCGTAGACCATCGTCACGAACACCACCTGAATCAGGACGAGCAGGGTGAGCATCACCGGGTTCAGTGGATCCGCGAAGTGCGACATCGCGACGTAGATCGGATAGTAGGAGAGCGCGGCCAGCAGGTTGCCCGCCATCATCACCTTCTTGCGCCCGATGCGATCGGACAGCGCGCCGAAGACGATGAACAGCGGTGTGCCGAGGACGAGCGCGGCGGCCACGATGAGATACGACGTCGTCAGCGGAACCTCGAGCACCGTCTGCATGAAGAACAGCGCATAGAACTGACCCGTGTACCAGACCACAGCCTGCCCCGCCGTGGCGCCGAACAGCACGAGCAGGAACACTTTCCAGCGCGGCCAGGTGCCGAACGAGTCACGGATCGGCGCGGTGGATGTCTTGCCGGCTTGCTTGAGTCGCGGGTAGATGGGTGATTCGTGCAGCCGATTGCGGATGTAGTACGACACCACGACCAGCACGAGCGAGAGCAGGAAGGGGATCCGCCATCCCCAGGCGCTGAACGTGTCCTCGCTCATCGTCGCACGCACGATGAGGATGACGCCAAGGGAGATGAACAGGCCGAGCGTGGCCGTCGTCTGGATGAAGCTCGTGTAGTAGCCGCGCTTCCCGTCAGGCGCGTGTTCGGCAACGTAGATTGCCGCCCCACCATACTCGCCGCCCAGCGCCAACCCCTGCAGCATGCGGAGGATGACCAGGATGATCGGTGCGGCCACCCCGATCTGCGCGTAGGTGGGGAGGAAGCCGATCGCGGCGGTCGAGCCGCCCATGATCAGGAGCGTGACGAGAAAGGTGAACTTCCGCCCGACGAGATCGCCGATCCGGCCGAACACCAGCGCGCCGAATGGACGCACCGCGAACCCGACGGCGAAGGTCGCGAGCGTCTTCAGCAGGTTGAGCGTCGCACTTCCGTCCGGATAGAAGTGCGTCGAGATCACCGTCGCGAGCGCGCCGAAGATGTAGAAGTCGTACCACTCGATCATCGTCCCCGCCGACGAGGCGGCGATCACGTGTCGGAGCGAGTTCCGGTCGATCGTGACCGGCGCGTCGGGGTCGGTCATCGCGGGTGCGCTCATGGGCATCCTGGAACGTGAGGGACGCCGGCTGGCCGGCGCTCGAGGCGTGGATCGACCGCCGGCGGTGCCGCGGATCCGCGGGCAATCTGCAGGCATGAGCGGGCGATGCGCGAGGGGGGACGTGCCGGCCGAGCGGCCGCACGGAGGGTCGCGTCACCGGTTGGCGCGACCGTATTGCAGCATCCGGCGATCGCTCCGCGTACAGTGCCTATGATGCGCATCGCCTCGCCCCTGTCGTTCGCCCTCGCCCTCACTCTCGCCGCTTCAGTCGCGCCCGCGCAGACGGTGCAGCCGGAGCTGATCCCCACCGCCGTCAACCCCGAGACCGTTCCACGGCCCACGTTCCAGGCCATGCGCACCGCCACACCGATCGTCGCCGACGGTGTGCTCGACGAAGCCGCATGGGCCTCGGCGCCGGTGCTGACGGATTTCGTCCAGCAGTTGCCGAACACCGGCTTCCCCGCCCGCTTCAGAACAGAAGTGCGGGTGCTCTATGACTCGACCAACCTCTATGTGGCCGGCGTCAACTTCGACCCGGAGCCGCACAAGGCGATCACGGTCGGACTGGAGCGCGACTTCGTGTCGACGAACAGTGACATCTTCGGCCTCGCGATCGACACCTTCAACGACAAGCGCAACTCGTTCCTGTTCATCGTCAACCCCAAGGGTGCGGTACGCGACGAGCAGACGTTCAACGACTCGCGCAACATCGTCGAGGCGTGGGAGGGCATCTATACGGTGCGCACGTCGATGCAGGATTCCAGCTGGACGGTCGAGATGACGATCCCGCTCAAGACGCTGCGCTTCGACGCCGGGCTCGATCCGCAGACCTGGGGGATCAACTTCATCCGCCGGGTCCGACGTGTGAACGAGACATCGTACTGGGCGCCGCTGGAGCGCCAGTATCGGTTGCATCGGATGTCGAAGGCGGGGACGATCGACGGAATCTCCGGGCTGCGTCAGGGGCGGAACCTGCAGATCAAGCCATATGCACTGGCCGGAAACTCCATCGGCGCGCAGGTGCCAGTCGGTGCCGTCGGCACGTCATACGACGTGGGCGGGGACCTCAAATACGGTGTCACACCCTCGCTCACCCTCGACCTCACCTACAACACCGACTTCTCCCAGGTGGAGGTCGATCGGCAGGTGGTCAACCTGACCCGCTTCGGCGTGCTCTTCCCCGAACGGCGTGAGTTCTTCATCGAGAACTCGGGCTCGTTCACCTTCGGCGACGTGACCGAGCGCAACTATCGCATGGGGGCCGCGCTCAGCGACTTTACCCTGTTCAACTCGCGCCAGATCGGCCTCACCGACGACGGGCGGCCGATCCCCATCGTGGGCGGCGGCCGTCTCACGGGGCGGGTGCAGGGGTGGGAAGTGGGGCTGCTGGACATGCAGACGCAGGGCCTGGCGAACGTCGGGGCGGAGAACTTCGCCGTCGCCCGCGCACGCCGGAACCTGTTCGGCAATTCGGACATTGGAATCCTGGCCGCCAATCGTCAGGCGACCGACGGGGCCGGCGGGTACAACCGCTCCTATGGCGTCGATGCCAACGTCCGCGTGCTGGGCAATCTTGTCATCAATACCTACCTCGCCCTCAGCGATGCCGACACGGCGGCATCGGACGGCGCCGCTGGGCGCGTCTCGGCTGCCTATCGAGGGCGGCTCTGGAACAGTTCGGCGATGTACAAGCGCGTCTCGGCCAATTTCGATCCCGGCATCGGCTTCGTGCGGCGGCGCGGATTCCAGCAGGCGTTCGCGACCACCGGCATTCACGCCCGTCCGACGATCCGCGGCGTTCAGGAGCTGAACCCCTACGTGACCGCCGATCTCTATACCGATCCCGACGGGACGCAGCAGTCGCACGAGATCACCGCGGGACTGGACGTCTTCTTCCGTCCCGATGGCGAGCTGCGACTCGAAGTCACGGACTGGTTCGATCGACTCGACCAGCCGTTCACCCCGGTCGCCGGCCGTTCCATCCCCGTGGGCGCATACGGGTGGCGCAGCGCACGGGCGACCTACACCTCGACGATGCGCTTCCCTGTCTATGGCAGCGCGAGCGTGCAGGTCGGCGATTATTACGACGGTACGAACCAGACGGTGGGGGGCGGGCTCAGCTGGCGTCCGCGCTACGACCTGAGCGTCGAGGGGACGTATCAGCACAATGACGTCTCGCTCGCCAGCGGCGACTTCACCGCCGATCTCGCCGGCGTGCGCCTCAAGTATGCCCGCTCGACGACGCTCTTCGGCAGCGGCTTCGTGCAGTACAACACCCAGACACGCAGCTTCGTCACCAACGCACGACTCGCCTGGCGCTACGCGCCGTTGAGCGACGTCTTTCTCGTCTACACCGAGCGCCAGAACACCTTCACGCACGTGCGGAACGAGCGCTCGCTGGCGATCAAGGTCACGCGCATGGCGGCGTTCTGAGAGCTGCGCGGCCGCTCAGCCCATCCGGAAGAGATAGCTCAGCTTCATGAAGAAGACATCGCTCGTGCGCCGGAGTCGCGACGGTCCCTGCGGCTCCGCCGCCCGCAGCAGATCGCCGTAGCCCACATACACCACGGTGCCCGGCGTCGGCAGATACGAAAAGAGCACGTCGGCGCGCGCGGTACTGCGGCGGAACGCGTCGGCCCGGACGAGCGTCCCCTCGCGCGTGCGCAGGTAGACGGGACGCTCCGTCCGCGAGTCGTCGCGCAACGCATCCTGGTCGACCACGGCATGCTCGCCGATCACGCGGATGAATGCCTGACGCGTGAGCTGATATTCGGCGCGCAGCCGCCGCGTCTCGCGCAACTGGACCCGTGTGCCGTCGGTGACGCGATTGAACGAGTCCTGATTCCAGGTCGCGGCCAGTCGGAGCTGCTCGGTCGGCCGGAGATTGAGCGTCCCCTGGAGGCTGCGGATGTTCGCCGAACTCCATTCAGGGAAGTTCTCGTCCTGGCCGACGATTCCGAACATGTTGAACGAGAAACGGCGAAACTCAGGCGAGGTCACCGAGAAGACCCAGTCGAGATTGGGCAGGGTCGGCGTGCCGACATAGCCGGTGGTATCCACCCCGCCCCCCTCGCGCGGCACGAGCAGCGCGTAGTTGGCATAGAGCGACGGATCGTAGCCGAACTGCTCGACCAGCACCTGCGCGCCGAACTGCCATCCGCCGCGAAAGCGCGTGTTCGTGCGGAAATGGATCTGCTTGTCCTGCGCATCGCGTCCGTTGACCATGCTCGTGTACTGCCACCGACCGAGCACGAACACTTCGGGGACGAACGCCTCGACCAGGGCACCGGGCGCTCCGAACCGCGTGTAGCGGTGCGTCGCCGAGACGTTGGAGATCCCCGGTCGCGCGATGAACCCCGACTGCGCATTGAAGTCGGGGCTGATGCCGTTGTAGGCGTAGCGCGCATAGAAGCGCTGCCCAGTGAAGTTGGCCGACAGGTCCCAGAGCGGTGCGCGCTCGGTCTCGTCGCCCTCGCCGCCGGTGAGTGAGCCGGCGAGCTGTCCCTGTGCGCTGAAGATCCCCCGCACCCAACGGCCGTCCACCCCGAGCACGCGATTCCACCGGTCGCCGTCGATCTTGTCCGTGTAGGCGATGCCGACGCGGCTCGTGCTGCCGACGTCGCGCTGCAGGCGCAGGATGTTGTAGACGGGCAGCCGCTCGCCAGTGAACGACGCCTCACGACTGTCGACCGCCGAGAGCACGCCGATGTCGAAGCCGCCGTACTTGCCGGTGAGCTTGACCGCCGCGGTGGGCTGGGCGATGCGCCGTGTGTAGATGAGCCGATTGGGCGCGGTGAACTGCTCCTGGCTCTCCAGGAAGAAGGGGCGTCGTTCGGGGAAGAAGACCGCGACGCGCGGATCATAGGTGAACTGCGTGGCGTCGGCCTCGACCTGCGAAAAGTCCGGGTTGGCGGTGCCGGCGAGGGTGAGATTGCTGGTGATCCCCCACCGCGCGCTGCCGCCGAGTTCGGGAGTCGTTCCCCGGTACTGCCATCCGGCGGCGTCGGGCCCCGGACTGCCGAGCGCGCTCGCGGTGATGGTTGGAATGAGGTCGAGCGTGAGCCCGCGGCGCAGGTCGCGCAGTCCGACGAGTGTGCCCGACTGCGCGAGGAAGCTGGCGCGCGCACGGAGCGCCGGTGCCCACGTCTGCTCGTGCCCGGTGGCCTGCACGGTGCGAATCACGTGCAACTGCCACTGCTGCTCGTCGCCGGCCCGGTAGCGCAGGCTCTTGAACGGGATCGCGATCTCGATCTCGTATCCGAACTCCGTCAGACGCCCTTTCGACTGCCAGACATAGTCGGGCGCGAGGTCGGCTGCCTCACGAGAGCGCGGCGTGCTGCTGGAGAAGCCGCCTCCCGACGCCGCCCCGGTCTCCGTCAGCACGCCGTCGCTCTGGATACCGAGCGGGTTGACGCCGAACAGCATCGCCTGCCGGCTGTCACCGTAGGTACCGAGGAAGAACTGAATGTTGTCGTCCTGGGCGATGCGATCGCGGTCGGCGAGCGTCGCGCGGACGGTGGTCGCCGGCGCGTGGGCACGCACGCCGAGGTGGAGCGCGGTGGACGAATACCAGACGAGCACTTCGGTGCTGTCGAGTGCGCCAACGCCATCGGTGGGAAAGTACTGGGAGAAGCCGGTCAGCATGGCCGCGTTCTGCCACGCGGCCTCGTCGAGGATTCCGTCGACGATCGGCGCGGCGTCGATGCGTGGCGTGGTCACGGTGGTGCCGCCCTTCCGTCCGTGGAACACGGGACCGGAATCGGGGAGTGTCGATGGAGCGCCGGCTCCGGCAAGCAGCGTGAAGAGCAGCAGGGCGGCGGGCATTTGCGAAGGCACGGGCAGCATGGGGGTGTTCGGCGCCGCGGCGCCCCGAGCGGGACGCTCGGAGACGTGTGCGCCACGCGACGACCGTGACACCAATCGGCCCATTCGCGCGTGTCGCGCTATCTACCGGGTGGGCGCGCATCTCGCCAGAGACACGTTGCCGCCTCGCCAACTACCGGCGCGCCGACGCCCCCCCCTCCGGCGCCGGACGGGCCACGTGAACGAAGACAGCGCACTGACCACCCGCTAACGCACTGCTGACAGACGCACCGGCGCCCGCCAGACGTGATTACGTTAGGCACATTTCACGGGCGCGCGTGACGGTGGGACAGCAGCCGGGGTCCACAGTAGACCAGCGCCGGTCAGACTTTCTCGATGCGCTCGTCATTTCGCCTTCGATCACCGCCCCCATGTTGCTGCCGGCTCTCTCGATTGTTCAGACGGCGCGTCGCGCGACCGTGCTCCTCGCGTTCGCCGGTGCGTCCCTCGCCTGCCGTTCGAGCTTCGACCCCGGCGAACCGGTGCTGCGCACGACCGAGGTGGCGGAGAACCGTGTCCCCTGTGTTGGCGTGGGTCCGCGTGAATGCCTTCAGGTGCGAAAGGCCGCTGCCGCCCCGTGGGAACTGTTCTACTCCGAGATCGTCGGGTTCACGTATGAGCCGGGGTACCGCTATGTGCTGCGGATCGCCGAGCGTGCGGTGGCCAATCCGCCCGCTGATGGGTCGAGCGTCGCCTATACGCTGGTGAGCGTGGTATCGAAGACGGTGGCACCCTGAGCGTGCCGAGCGGCGTTCGGACCCGCGGAGATGGCGCCTGCCGCAGCGCGCGTGTATCGCACCACCAGCTTATAGCAGCGCGATGATCGCCACGCTCATGCCGAGCATCAGGATCGCGGGCACCGATCTGACGATCGGATCCTTCACCTTCAGATGCATCGCGATCGCGCCGACCATCAGTGCGGCGACCACGGCCGCGGCGAGTTGTATGGGCAGCGGGAGCCAGATGCCAGCGATCAGGACGATCCCGGCGACGATCTTCAGCGCGCCAACGATGTAAAACGTGATCTCCGGCAGGCCATAGATGGCGAACTCCTCACGGAGCGACTGCGCGCGTCCTCCGCGGTACCGCGTACCGGATCGGGCCCGCACCAACCAGACGTTCAGGAGGCTCAGCCCCACCAGAAGCTGGAGCAGTGCTGCGATGACGCTCACCCGCATGACGATGTTCCGATGAAGAGTGACCCTGCGCGCCCCGACGATGCCCCGACGGTGCTGGATCGTTGATGACGGCGGCGTACCATGCGGCAAACGTTCTGTCGATCGTCGTGTTCCTGTATTTCGGACTCACCGCGCTGTTTGCCGGCGGGATGCGCGCCGACTTTGAGCGGTTCGGGCTCGGCCGCGCGCGCCTGCTGATTGGCGGACTCGAGGTGCTCGGCGCGCTGGGGCTGATCGTGGGCTACCTGCTGCCCGCGCTGGTCCTTGTCAGCGCCACGGGACTGGCGCTCCTGATGGCCGCGGGCGTGGTCACGCGCGTTCGCGTGCGAGATGCCCTCGTGGAGTCCGTGCCCGCGGGTGCGCTGATGATCGTAAATCTATTCATCGCGCTATCCGCGGCACATTCGTTCGCGGCCCGATGAGAGCTCTACCCGATCATGGGCTGGAACGGCCTGCCGTGCGCAATGCACGGCAGGCCGTCCTCATGTTCGTGGTGACCGTATTCAGCCCAGATTCAGCCGTTTGGCTCGAGGATCCGCGCGATCTCCGTGCGCAGGTCACGCAGGTGGATGCGCGTCATCGCATCGCCCGCGCGGGGCAGCGCCTGCTGCGCCATCCGGTCGAGGTCCTGCAGCTCGGCGCGCAGCACGCCGCGCACGTCGGACGATGCCGGGTTCGGCGCGGGGTTGTTCGTCCGCGCGAGGGCTGCCTCGGTCGGGTTGAGGCGAGCATCGGCGGCGGCGAGGAAGGACCGCTGCAGATTGCGACGATAGACGTTCACCCGCACGCTGCGGTCGTCCAGTTCGCCCCAGATCCCGTCGCGCATGTCGGCCATCAGATCGGCGACGGTGTAGACGTCCGACGGGCGTGCCGCCAGCGCCTCGAACTCGACCAGCCGGCCGAGCCGGGCCTGGCTCAACAGCGCGTTGACCACCGACGCCTGACGATCGCGGAACCGCTCGACGGCCCCCTCGTTCTCGATCCGGCGCAGGAAGGAGGCATCGAGGAACATCTCCGGCACCTGGAACGCCGCGGTGTTCAGGTAGCGCACCGCCGCACGCTGGCGCGCCTTCTCGACCGGGCGGAACCGCTCGCCCGTTCCATACCGCTCCTGCGTGTACGCACCGGCGACGACGGCGGCGACGTGATTCATGTAGCGCCCCCACTGGCCGACGGCCTGCGTGTAGAGCGTCCGCATCTCCTCGTAGCTCTCGCCGGGCCGCTCCGCCGCACGCGGGATCAGCGCGACGACACGCTCCAGATTGCGCATGCCGAGCGTCGTGGCGCGCACCGCGTCGGCATCACCGACGGCTTCGGTGAGGTCTTCCGGATCCGACGTCGCGTCGGCGGTCGAGAAGCGCAGCCAGGGGAACTCGTCCTGTACGCGCGCCCACTGATCGAGCGTCGGCCGCTCCGCGTCAGGCGTGCTGGCGCCGGGAATCGGCGTGTAGCCCCACTTCACGGCGAACACGTCATACGGGCCGACCTGCGGGATGAGCAGGTGCGGCGGGATGCTGTCTTCCGGCTGCGCGACGTAGTTGAAGCGCGAGTAGTCCATCAGCGTCGCGACGTGGCCATTCATCCGCTCGAGGAAGGCGCGATTGCGGATCGAGTCGACCGGGTACTGGGCCGACGCCTTCATGTTGTGCGGAAAGCCGATCGAGTGCCCGACTTCGTGCGTCACCACGTATTCCACCAGGCGACCCATCAACGAATCCGGGAAGGGGAGCGTCTGGGCGCGCGGGTCGAGCGGCGAGACCTGGGTGAAGTACCAGTTCTTCTGCAGCTCCATGATGTTGTGGTACATGTTCACCTCGCCCTTCAGGATCTCTCCCGAGCGAGGATCGACGATCTGGCCACCGGTCGCGTTGGCGACCGTACTCGGCCGCCAGTAGATCACCGAGTTGCGCGCGTCGAAGAGGGAGAAGTTGGGGTCCTCCTCCGGCGTCGGGGCGATGCGGCCGAAGATGGCGTTGCTGAAGCCCGCCTCGCGGAACGCTGGCTGCCACTTGTTGACGCCCTCGACGATCCACGGCTTGAGCCAGTCGGGCGTGGCTGGATCGATCCAGTAGATGATCGGCTCGACCGGGTCGGACACGGCCGCGTTCGGGTTTTTCTTCTCGAGATTGAAGCGGTGGATGAAGCGCACTTCTTCCGCTTTCTGCGCCGGGCGTGAGAGGTCGTAGGCGCGGCTGGAGTTGAAGCCGACGCGCTCGTCGTGCCAGCGCGGCATCATCGGCTCGTCAGGCAGGTTGACCATGCTGAAGTGCACGCGCGCGGTCTGGGAGCGCAACGGCGGCTGCTGTCCGCCAGCCCCGCCACCACCACCGCCACCCGCGGCTGGGGGACGCGACTGTCCCGACTGCGTGACCTCGACCGCGATGTTGTCCGGGAAGGCCCAGGTCTCCTCGACCCAACTCCGGTTGCGCACGATCCCCTCGACCGGGGAGAGCTCCGGGATGTTCGAGAGGAAGAGATCGCTCACGTCGACCACGGCGGCGCTGTCGGGTCCGTAGGCGGCGGCCGAGTAGTTCGCGAGCACGGGGCCCTGACGGAACCCGGAGACCTGACGCCAGATCGCCGAGGTGGTGTCGGCGACGAGATTGTGCCGCTTCGCGCGCAGGACCACGCGGTTGCCATCGCGCTCCCACTGAACGATCTGTCGCGTGCCGCCGCCGAAGAAGCCGGCCGGATCCTGCAGCGTCGACGCGACGGGACGGCTGATGAGGAGCATCTCCTTGTCGAGCTGCGCCGTCGGAATCTCGAAGTAGAGGCGCTCGCCGATGCGATGAATCGTGATCAGCCCGGCGTCCGTCTTGGCCTGGTCCGTGATCACCTGGCGGTAGGGACGAGGCGCTTGCGCGGCGCCGCCCGACGCGCCACGCGCGGAGTCCGCTGCGCCGGCGGCGCGAGCGGGCGTGGGGGCCGGGGTCGGGCGCGCCATCGTGCAGGCGGTCGAGCCCAGCAGGAGGACCGCCGCGAGCAGCGGCGACGAACGATGAGGAGAGAACAGAGTCATCGGTCTCGGGAAGGAGGAGACGGGGTCGCCAGGCACCGCGCCCGACGGAGCAACGGGTCGCAGGCGTGATGCGATCGATCCCCGCTCGGGGATCGGGCGACGATTGCGCTGGGCAGGAAAGTTACCGCGCGCTTCGCACCTCTGCCGCCTCTGATGTCATGGCGCTAGCTGTTGGGGCGGGCTGGCGGGCGCGTTCCTGCCACCACCTTACCCCCGGAGCGACTCGCCTGTGCCGATCCACGTCGTACTCGTCCACCCCGAAATTCACTGGAACACCGGTGCCGCGGGCCGAACCTGCCTCGCCGCCGGGGCCACCCTGCACCTGATCGAGCCGCTCGGCTTCTCGCTCGACGATCGCGAGGTGAAGCGGGCGGGGCTCGATTACTGGAAGCACGTGGACCTGCGCGTCTGGCCGGACTGGGAGACGTTCGAGCGCGAGCTGCCCGCGTTCGGCGAGCCCTTCTTCTTCTCGACGCGAGCTACTCGGCTGCTCTGGGACGCGCCGCTCGCCGCGCCCGGAGGCGTCGTCCTCGTGTTCGGACGCGAGACGGCGGGCCTCCCCGACGCCATCCGGGCGCGATACGCGGAGCAGTTCGTGACGATGCCGATCCACTCCCCGCACGTGCGATCGCTCAATCTCTCGGCGAGTGTGGCGGTCGCGGTCTATGAGACGTTGCGCCAGCGGCAGGGACCGGATCGGTAGCCCACCCCGCAGATGACGTGAATCTCTCGCTTGACGTGTAGATGATCTACATGTAACATGTAGGTGTTCTATCCATCCAGTCGGAGGAGCCCGTGGCCGCACGACCCACCGAGACACCGCAGGACGAGCTGCTCAAGGGCACGCTGGACATGCTCGTGTTGCAGACGCTGACCGCGCAGCCCATGCACGGCTACGGCATCGCCCAGCACATCCAGCGCCTGTCGGGCGACGTCTTCGCCGTCGAACAGGGCTCGCTCTATCCGGCGCTGCAGCGACTGCAAAAGCAGGGGTGGGTGACCTCCAGCTGGGGCGATTCGCCCACGGGTCGCCGAGCGCGCTACTACACGATCACGGCGAGCGGGCGGGAGCAGTTGGGCGAGAAGATCTCCAGCTTCGACCGCGTGCTCGAAGGGATCGCCCGCGTCATGCGGCCCACCTGAGCGGGAGCGCCTCATGTCATTCCTCGACGGCGCCCGCTTTCGACTTCGCGCCCTCCTCCGCCCTGGCCGGTACGCGCGCGAACTCGACGAGGAGCTGCGCTTCCATCTCACGCTTGACGCGATGCAGCAGGAGCACGACGCGCGCGGTGCGCTCGCACCTGACGACGCGCGGTGGCTGGCGAGACGCCGCTTCGGCAACGTGATCACCCATACGGAAGAGGCTCGTACAGTGGCCGGACTCGCGCTACTCGACCACCTCCGGCAGGACCTGCGCTTCGCCGTGCGCTCCTTCCGCCGCACGCCGGGCTTCACCGTCGTGGCGGTGCTCACGTTAGCCATCGGGATCGGCGCCAACACCGCGATTTTCAGTGCGGTGAACGCGATGCTGCTGCGCCCGCTGCCGTTCGCCGAACCGGAACGGCTGATGAGCCTCGGCCTCACCTCGCCGGCGACGGACGACGCTCCGGCGCAAGAGGGATTCGTCTGGTCGTATCCGAAATTCACCGTGCTCGACGATGCGCAGGATGTCTTCGCGTCGCTGGCGCTGCACGCCGTGTGGCAGCAGACGGTTCGAACGACGGGCGAGAGCGGGCGGGAGGAGGCGGAGGTGGTCAGCGGACGGTATTTGCACACGCTTGGCGTGCGGCCCCTGCTCGGCCGCGACCTCACCGCGGGGGAGGACCGCATCGGCGCGGCGCGGGTCGCGCTCCTCGGCCACGATCTCTGGGAGCGCGACTATGGGGCCGATCCTTCGGCGTTAGGCCGCACGCTGCACGTGGAGGGCAACCCGTACACGATCGTCGGCGTGCTACCTCCCGGATTTCGCGGACTCTCTGGCCGTGCCGCGCTCTGGCTGCCAATCCTCGCGGTGGCCCCCGAAATCCACGACCAGGCATGGTCTCATAGTTTCGAGGTGGTGGGGCGGTTGCGACCTGGCGTGACGCCGGAGCGTGCGCAGGCGGAAGTTCGACGACTGGGTGCCGTGGTCGACGCCGCCGTTCCGCACCCCGAAGTCGCGAGCGAGCACTGGGGTGCCGCGGCGCAGCCGCTGAATGCGCTGCGCGTCGACCCGCTCGTGCGACGGTCGCTCCTCGTCTTGCTGGGCGCCGTCGGGCTGGTTCTTCTGATTGCCTGCGCCAACGTCGCCAACCTCTCGCTGGTGCGCGCCGCCGGGCGACGTCGGGAGATCGCCGTGCGACTGGCAGTCGGGGCCGGACGCGGGCGACTCGTGCGGCAACTGCTCACCGAGAGCACGCTGCTTGCCGCGGTGGGCGGCGCCGCCGGCCTGCTCGTGGCGTGGTGGGGTATCCGTGTGCTCTCCGCGCTCGACCCCACCGCCCTCCGCGTGCAGGGCATGGCGGGGCTCGGCGCGGTGAGCTTCGACTCTATCCGGCTCGACCGGCCGGCACTGCTCGTCGCCATGGGACTCACTCTGGGCACCGGGCTACTCTTCGGGCTGATTCCCGCGCTTCAGGCCACGCGCCCCTCGATTGGCGGTGCGCTCCGGAACGAGCGCCTCCGCGTTGGCGGCGGCCGGTTCTCGGGGCGCAGCGTGCTTGCGGCTACGGAGATCGCGCTGGCGGTGGTGCTCCTCGCCGGATCGGGGCTCATGCTGCGGAGCCTCGCCAAGCTCATGGATGTGCATCCCGGCTTTTCGGCCGAGCAGGTGTTGACCCTCCGCCTGACGATGGGGCCGGACGTGGCGGGCGACTCGCTCCCCGTGCTCTACGATCAACTGCTGGAGCGGCTCGGCGGATTGCCAGGAGCCGTGGCAGTGGGGTTGGGCGACTGCCCACCGCTCAGCGGCGGGTGCGGCGGCACGGTGGCCGTCCGTCGCGACCGTCCGCTGCCTGAGCGGGGCACGGAACCATCGGTCGGGGTACACTGGGTGACGCCCGGCTGGTTCGACGCCCTGCAGGTGCCGCTCGTGCGCGGCCGTCTCTTCACCGGCGAGGACCGTGCGGGTGCGCGCAAGGCGGTGCTCGTGAACGAGACGGCGGCACAGCGGCTGTGGCCCGGCGAGGATCCGCTGGGGAAGCCGCTGAGCGTTGGGCAGGGCGGCTTCTGGAACGACACGGCCTATGTCGCCGGTATCGTGCGCGACGTGCGTTTCGGCAACCGGAATACCCCGGCCGGTGCCGACGTCTATCTCCCGTACCACCAGTCCCCGAGAGGCCGCATGATGGTGTTCCTTCGCACCACGGGCAACTCGGTGACGCTCGCCACTGCCGCGCGCGGGGTGATGAACGAGGTCGCGCCGGGCGCTCCCGTGTCCGACGTGCGGACGCTGGAGTCGCGTGTGGCGGACGCAACGGCCTCGGCGCGACTGAGCGCGATGCTCCTCACGCTGTTTGCCGGCGTGGCGCTCGCCCTCGCGACGATCGGTGTGTATGGCGTGATCTCGTTCGGCGTGGCGCAGCGCACGCGCGAGATTGGCGTGCGGATGGCGTTGGGCGCCACGCATGGCGACGTCGCGCGGCTAGTCGTCGGCCACGGAGTGGCGTTGGCCGTGACCGGCGCTGCGGTCGGACTGGTCGGCGCGCTGGCCGCGACACGCGTGTTGCGCACGCTCCTCTACGGCATCGCCCCGGACGATCCGTTGACGTATGCGGTCATCGTGCTGGTGCTGATCGCGGCCGTGCTGCTAGCCAGCTGGATTCCGGCGCGCCGCGCGGCGCGTGTGGCGCCTACCGTGGCGCTTCGCGAGGGGTAGGCTCGTCCTATGTCGTTGAGGAAGCCCTCGAAGAGTGCGCACGCTGTTCAGGGGGCGTAACGGACGTGCGCACGCACGGTGCGGAAGGTGATCGAGTAGCGACGCCTGCCGACCGGGGGGATGCTGTGTTCCCACACCGTGCGCGCGGATCCGCTCAGCAGATACCCCGATCGCGGATCGGCGACGACGTTGACGCGCTCCCACCCATCACCGGGGCCGCGCGGGAGGCGGAGGACGCAGGGGGCGAGCAGCGAGATGCCGACGATCTCGCCGAACACGTTGTTGTCCCGGTGCCAGCCGATCCCCGCGCCCGGGCCATACTCCGTCACGAGCACGTGTTGCGGCGCGTGGGGCTCGAGATCGGCGAAGACGGCGGCGGGGGGCGCTAGTCGCGCGCAGTATCTCTGCATTCAGGCGACGTGCCTCGTGGCCGCGTCGACCAGGTAGGCTGCGCCGCGCTTGCGCTGCTCGACAGGATGGGTGGGACGTACAACGCCGGACCGCGCGAGAGCCTCACGATGGAGCGGTTCCTCGAGGAATCGCGCGCCGCAATCGACCCGAACGCGCGCCTCACGTGGGTCGACTGGCGTGGAAGGCGCGTTAGCTACCGCGGCCGCGGCGCCGCTCGCAGCGCGTCGGCTTCGCCCTGCGTCTGAATGATCGCGCCCGCGGGCACGGAGACGCCATCACGTAGCGTCACGCCAAGCACAATCGCACCGGGTCCGAGCGTCACGTCGTTTCCGACGCGGGCATTGTAGAGAATCGCGTCGTCCCCGATCGTCAGCCGATCGCCGACGACTAGCGGCCCGTGAAAGACGATGTTCGCCTCGGTCTGCAGGTTGTCGCCAATCTCGATGCTGGTGCCCTTGAGCGCATGAAAGGTCACGCGGTCGCGGATCACCGCATTGGCGCCGATGATGATCGGCGTTCCCTCGTCGGCCCTGATCGACGTGCGGCGACCGATGGTGCTGTTCGCGCCGATGCGCACGTCGCCTACGACCCGCGCGAACTCCAGCAACGTGACTCCAGCACCTAACGTCGGCCAGAGCCCGCCATTGAACGACGTGCGCGGCGACGGGCTCACTTTGGTCACGACGTCAAAGCCGCCTGCCCGGTACAGTGCCGAGTACTCGCTGGCGAGTTCTCGGTTGACGCCGATCACATCGAGCTGGAACTGTGATTCGCCGGCGGTCTTCAGAGGCAACGCGTCGGCCTGGGCCTGCGTCGTGATCGAGGCGCCCACGGGGACGAGTCGGTTCTTGCCGATGCGGACATTGCGCACCACCGCACCGTGGAGCACGAACGCACCGTCGTCGATCACCGCGTTCTCGAGCAAGGCCCGGAAGCCGATGAAGGTGAAGCGGCCAACGCGCGAGTTGCGGATCGTCGCCTGATGGGCGATGCTGACGCTATCGCCAAGCGTGCTGGCGCGAAGCCCGCACTCGGCGTCGAGCACGGTTGGAGCCGGGGCACTACGGAGGGCGAGCAGGAGAATGTTGTCCTGCAGGTTCGTGCTCTGGCCCACACAGATGCGCGTATCAGGGTCGGCGCGAAGGATAGTGTTGCTCGCGATGAACACGCCCGGCGCGATCGCGACGTCGCCGAAGATCTCGATGAGCGGACTGAGGTAGCTGCCCCCGTCGGTCACGACCGGCCGCGACAAGGAGAGGTTCGCATAACCCGGGGGTGGAAATGGCGCGGACTCGTCCGACATCGTCGGCTGTTCGGTCGCAGCTGGCGCCGCTTGCGCAGCGGGCGTCGCGGATATTGGCGATGGTGTGCGGCTGACGGCGCATGCCGAGGAAACGGCCGCCGCGACGACAAGACTGGTCCAGGTCGCAAGCCGGTGAATGGTGCGATGATCATTCACGCTCGTGAGTCTCGGTTTTGATGACATCGATCGGGTGTTGAATGAAGCGCTGCGATGCATCGCCGCGCTGCGGCGATGCGCCACATGCGCGCGCGCGCGACCGCACGTGACTGAATGGCGAATGGTAACTGTAGGCAATACACATGCCTCTCACAGGCATCATCGTGCTCGCTGGAGCTTCGCATAGGACCGCCGCCCTACGCGAGGTGCGAATCGAAGACTTCTCCTGGCTTCGTGACCGAAACGGACCGTACATACCGGTACGATAAGTGGGGTTTGCTGGAGTCGTATGCGGTGGACCCCGCGTAGAAATCGGCCAGTGCATCTATCCCGATCGGCACGTAGATGGATCCCGACGAATCGGCGCGCCTGATCGGTAGGCTTCCGGACGTTTCAATGATCCACATGGTGATCCAGTCTCACCGAAGCGCGACCCCTGTCGTACGCACGGATTTGCCTGCTCTGAGTGGTCGAGTCACTATCCGCGGGCAGCGATGAATGCGCATCGGGAACTCCCGACAGCGCTGCCGAACGAGAACCGGGTGGCCGCGGGTACGTTGCACGACGGCGTTCTGCCGATCTCGCTCGCAGCGCTACGCACGATCTGGGACCCGGACGGCGACTCGTTGCCCGGAACGGTGATCGGGGCGTTCGTCGAATCCGGCGAGCAACCAGCGGCGCCAGCTCCACCGGTTCGCGTGGCAGCCTGGTCGGAGCTTCGCATCACGACTAAGTCGATGTCGTGTTCATTGGGGGGCGCCGGAGAGCGGGGGAGCCCCCCGGAAAAAACAAACGCAAACCACCCCCATAAACAGGACTATCCGGAA
>JBBQHX010000022.1:0-24302 GCA_038324385.1 Gemmatimonadales bacterium
GCTGATGCACCGCCAGGCTGGCTCCCGGGCTCCCGATGGCCGAGAAACTGGTCGAGAAGGTTCCGGGCGGCGACGGTCGGCGGCAGTTGCCCCGACGTGACCCCCTCGCCGACCGGGGCGAGCAGCTCGCGAACGTGTGGATCGGCGCGCAGCGCGGTTCGGAGCCCGTCGTCGATCAGCGTCCACATCCAGCGGAGCGCCTGCGCCCGGCGCCGCTGTTCGAATGCCCCGGTGGCGACGAGCTGCTGACGATGCGCGGTGACCGCCGCCCACACCTCGTCGACGCCGTCCCCGGCCAGGGCGCTGCAGATCAGCACGGGCGGCGACCACCCCGTGCCCGCCGGATGCAGGAGCCGGAGCGCCGAGCGCAGCTCGCGCGCGGCGCGTTCGGCGGGGCGCCGGCCGTCGCCGTCGGCCTTGTTCACCGCGATCACGTCGGCGAGCTCCATCAGGCCGCGCTTGATCCCCTGCAGCTCGTCCCCCGCGCCAGGCAGCATGAGCGCGACGAAGCTGTCCGTCATCTCGGCGACCACCGTCTCCGACTGCCCCACGCCCACCGTCTCGACGATCACGACGTCGAATCCGGCGGCCTCGCAGAGGAGTATCGACTCGCGGGTCTTCGCCGCGACGCCGCCGAGGGTGCCTGACGCCGGCGAGGGGCGGATAAAGGCCGCGGGATCGACGGCGAGGCGACCCATCCGCGTCTTGTCACCGAGGATGCTCCCGCCGCTGACGCCGCTCGACGGATCGACGGCCAGCACGGCGACGCGGTGCCCGGCACTCGTCAGGCGGCCGCCGAGTGTCTCGATGAAAGTGCTCTTGCCAACGCCGGGCACACCGGTGAGCCCGACGCGCATCGCCTGGCCGGTGTGCGGCATGAGCGCGGTGAGTAGCTCGGCGGCGCGGTCGCGGTCGTGCGGCGCGCTGGACTCCACCAGCGTGATCGCGCGGGCAAGGATCGCGCGATCGCCGGCCCGCACACCCGCCACCTGGTCGGCCACCGTCAGCTCGCGGCGGCGGACCGGCGCCTCACGCGCCCCCGTGTCGCTCACGCGGACGGGCGAACGGCGCCGCTCGCGTCGTCCGCGTAGCCCAGCCGGCGACCAAGTTCGCCGAGCAACTCGAGCGCGGCCTCGGCAATCACCGTTCCCGGCCCGAAGACGGCCGACGCGCCGGCCGCGCGCAGGGTGGCGTAGTCCTGCGGCGGAACTACCCCGCCGACGACGATCATGATGTCCTCGCGCCCGAGCTCGGCGAGCGCCGACCGGAGTTGCGGCACCAGCGTGAGGTGGCCGGCGGCGAGCGAGCTCACGCCGATCACGTGCACGTCGTTGTCCACCGCCTGACGAGCCGACTCGTCCGGCGTCTGGAAGAGGGGCCCGATGTCGACGTCGAAGCCCAGATCGGCGAACGCGGTGGCGATGACCTTCTGCCCGCGATCGTGCCCGTCCTGCCCCATCTTCGCGATGAGGATGCGCGGGCGTCGCCCTTCCTGGGCCGAGAAACGCTCGACCGTGGCGCGCACGCGCATCACGTCCTCGCGCCCCGCCCCGATCTCGCTGCCGTAGACGCCGCTCACGGCGCGGATGGGCGCGGTGTGGCGGCCGAACGCCTCCTCGAGTGCATCGCTCATCTCCCCCACGGTGGCCTTCGCGCGTGCGGCATCCACCGCGAGCGCGAGCAGGTTTCCGTCGCCGGCGCGCGCGGCCGCCGTCAGCCGTGCCAGTGCCTCGGCGGTCGCCGTCGCGTCGCGTGTGGCACGCAACTCGGCGAGACGCGCGATCTGCGACGTGCGCACCGCCGCGTTGTCGACGGTCAGCACGTCGATCGGATGCTCGTCGTCAGGCCGGTAGCGGTTCACCCCAACCACCGTCTGCCGCCCGCCATCGATGCGGGCCTGCGTACGCGCCGCGGCCTCCTCGATGCGCAGCTTGGGGATCCCCGCCTCGATCGCCGACGACATGCCGCCGAACGACTCGACCTCGCGGATGTGCCCCCACGCCTTGCGCGCCAACTCGTGCGTGAGGCGCTCGACGAAATAGCTCCCGCCCCAGGGATCGACCGTCCGAGTGATGTCGGTCTCCTGCTGCAGGAAGAGCTGCGTGTTGCGGGCGATGCGCGCGGAGAAGTCCGTCGGCAGCGCCAGCGCCTCGTCGAGCGCGTTGGTGTGCAGGCTCTGCGTGTGTCCCTGCGTCGCCGCCATCGCCTCGATGCAGGTGCGGACGACGTTGTTGTGGACGTCCTGCGCGGCGAGGCTCCACCCGCTCGTCTGGCAGTGCGTGCGCAGCGACAGGCTCTTCGCGCTCTTCGGCTCGAACGGCGCGACCAGCGCCGCCCAGAGGAGGCGGGCCGCGCGCAGCTTGGCGACCTCCATGAAGAAGTTCATCCCGATGGCGAAGAAGAACGACAGCCGCGGCGCGAACGCGTCGATGGCCAGTCCCGCCGCGCGCCCGGTCCGCAGATACTCGACGCCGTCGGCCAGCGTGTAGGCGAGCTCGAGATCGGCCGTGGCGCCGGCCTCCTGCATGTGGTAGCCGCTGATGCTGATGGAGTTGAACTTCGGCATCCGCGCACTCGTGTAGCGGAAGATGTCGCCGACGATCCGCATGCTCGGTCCGGGCGGATAGATGTACGTGTTCCGGACCATGAATTCCTTCAGGATGTCGTTCTGAATCGTCCCGCTCAACTGCTCGGGGGCGACACCCTGCTCCTCGGCCGCGACGATGTACAGCGCCAGAATCGGTAGCACCGCGCCATTCATCGTCATCGACACGCTCATCCGGTCGAGCGGGATCCGGTCGAAGAGGATCCGCATGTCGAGGATGCTGTCGATCGCCACGCCCGCCATGCCGACGTCGCCCACCACGCGGGGATGGTCCGAATCGTACCCGCGATGCGTTGCCAGATCGAAGGCGATGCTGAGCCCTTTCTGCCCGGCCGCCAGGTTGCGCCGATAGAAAGCGTTTGACTGTTCGGCCGTCGAGAAGCCCGCGTACTGGCGGATCGTCCACGGCTGCTGCACGTACATCGTCGGATACGGCCCGCGCACGAATGGCGCAAACCCCGGCATCGAGCCGAGATGCGCCAGCCCGTCGAGCGCGTCGGCGCCGTAGGCCGCCTCGATCGGAATCCCCTCCGGCGTCTCGTGAGGCGGCGCGGCCTCGGTGCCCGTCGTCGACGCGGCCGCGGGCCGCTGCCACGCAACGGAGCCGAAGTCTGGAATCGTGCTCACAGGACGCCCTCCCGGCGCAGCAGTTCCGCGAGCGCGGCAGCCGCGTCGATACCGACATGAACGAACAGGTCGACGCCGGCCGTGCGCAGCGCTGCCTCACGATCCCCTGGTCGCCCGGCATGGACGATCGTCCGCGCGCCAGCCGCGCGCAGGGCCGCGGCCATCGCTTCCGCATGTTCGGCGTAGAGCGCGTCCGACGAGGCGAGCACGGCGATTCCCGCCGAGTGCTCGCGGAAGGCCGCGGCGGCCGCATCGGCGGTGCTGACCGGCTTCGTCTCGAACAGCTCGATCCCACCTGCCTCGAGCAGGTTCCGCGCATAGCCGGCGCGCGCGGCGTGCTGCGCGACCGGGCCGATCGTGACCAGCACCGCGCGCGGCCGCGATCCGTTCGCGGCCAACCATGCGTCGCTCGCATCGCGCAGCCGCTCGAACGGCGCGGCCAACGGATGGATCGGCAGCGGGGTGATCGTCGCGGGGGCGTGTCCCGCGGCCAGCGCCTCGCTCACCGCGGCGAACGTCGCACCCGACTCGACGGCGGCGATCGCCGCGCGCATCCGCGCCCCACCGCGCGGCCGGGCGTCGCCGGTCGACGCTGCGCGCACCGTCGCCAGGCGTTCCCCCACCTCGGCGTCGTTCGTCTCGGAGCGCTCGGGGCGACCGGCCGTGCGTGCAGTTGCGGCCGCTGCAGGCATGTCGGGGTGCGACGCGAGCGGACGTTCGGCGAGGTTCGCGAACTCGCTCACGCCGGTGATTGCCCGCTTCCGCCTGACGACGTCGCGGCGGCGACGCGTATGCGCATCGGCGATGCGACTCGCGATCCACCCTGACGTGAGCGCCGCGGCCATGCCGCCGGCCCGCTCTATTTCCTGCAGCTCGCCCCACGCCCGCTCCGCCAGCGCCGTCGTCAGCGACTCAACGAACCAGCTCCCGCCGGCGGGATCGGCCGGAACGTCGACATGGCTCTCCTCATGGAGGATCAGCCCCGTGTTGCGCGCCACACGACGGCCCAGCGGGCCCGGCGCACCGCCCGCGATGTCGTACGGGTGGATGGTGATCGCGTCGGCACCGCCCACGGCGGCGGCGAAACAGGCCATCGTGCCGCGGAGCATGTTCACCCACGGGTCGCGGATGGTGATGACGCGGTGCGCGAGCTGCGCCGTCAGGCGCGGCGCTGACGGCGCGACCCCGGACACCTCCAGCACGCGTGACCAGACGAGCCTGAAGGCGCGCAGCTTGGCGATCTCCTGGAACTGCTCAGTGCCGATGGACAGATCGAACACGATCTGTCGCGCGGCATCGTCAGGCGCGACGCCGCCCGCCTCCATCGCCCGCAGGTAGGCGATCCCCGTCGCGGTCGCGATCGCCAGCTCCTGCGCGGCCGTGCACCCCGCCGCATGATACGTGGACGTCGACACGCGCACCGCCGGATGCATGGTCTCCTCGGCTGCCGTCCACGCGGCCAGATCCGCCAGCTGCGAGAGGGCATCGTCCACGCTCGTCGGCAGGTTCCCGTCGCGCGCGAGCGCCCCCAGCGGATCGGCGCCCAGCTCGCCCATCCGCTCGCCGGTGGCGGTCGCCCGCCGCGACCAGAGCGCGGTCAGCGCCGCCGCCGCTGGGAGAAACGCACCGCCCGCGTCGAGGGCGATGGTCGCCATCTCGAGGTGGACGCCGGCCAGAAGCTGGTCGAGCTCCGCCAACGAATCGACGTGGACGCCGCGTGCACCGTGCTCGGTGCCGTCGCGCACATCGAGCCGCACCGCGGCCGCGCCACCGCGCAGTTCCTCGAGGATCACGGCGTTGGTCGCCTCGATAGTCCCTGCGCCCGGTGCCACCCGAAGCTGCCACCCCATTCCGCCATGGCCGAACGGGGTCGGGCCTCGCGTGAACGGTGCGACCCCCGGCATCTCCCCGTCGAAGCCGGGGGTGACGTTGGCCGCCGAGTAGAGCGGTTCGATGACCAGGCCGTCGTCAGTGTGCGACTGCAAGGTCGCGATCGGCGTGGTGCCGAGGGTTTTTTCGACGGCCGCGCGCCACTCCTGATGGGAGACGGGGGCGAACGCGGGTGGCTGCTCGGGGAAGGGTGAGGACATGGGCGCAATCTGGCGCGGCGCGGCGGGCGGGGGGAGTGCTTCCCGTGCTCGCCGGGGCGCCGTTGGGTGCGTCGTCAGCTCCGTGCGCCGGCCCGAACGTGGCCGGCGTCCAGGGCGGCGCGCACCACCAGCTCGGCGTAATCGATGCCCGCGGGCGTTCGCGAGCCGTGCCAGGACAGCAGCTCCCCGTCGACGACGACGATCCGCTCCCGGGCGATCCCGGTCGCTTCGGCCAGTTCATCCTGGTGCTTCTCGGCGAACGGGAACGGCTCCGTGCTGCACAGCACACGGTCGGGCGCGGCACGGCGTAGCTCGTCGAGCGTAATGGTCGGATAGCGATCGGGGCGGCCGCCGAACACGTTCACGCCGCCGGCGAGGCCGAGCATCGCGGCGACGAAGGTATCGTCGCTGACCGTCATCCACGGCTCGCGCCAGATGAGGTACGCGTAGTTCACCGGCGGCCGTGCAGCCGCGGCAGCCGCGACTCGTGAGGCACGTGCCTCGAGGTCCCGCGCGATGCGCCCCCCCTCGGCGACACGGTCGACGGCGGCGGCGATCGAGCGCACCATCGCGGCCGTCTCCCACGCGTCGCGAGGCATGCTCGTGTGGCAGCGCAGGCCGGCGCCCATCAGAGCCTCAGCGTCCTCCCGGCGATTCTCCTCCTCGTTGAGCAACACGAGATCCGGGGCGAGCGCGATGATCGTGTCGATCTTCGGGTTCTTGGTCCCGCCGACGGGCGGAATCTGCGCGACTGCCGGCGCCGGATGGATGCAGAACTTCGTCCGGCCGACGAGATCGGCACCGCGGCCGAGGTCGAAGACGAGTTCCGTCAGGCTGGGACAGAGGGAAACGATGCGCATGATCGGACTCCGATTGACAGCCGCGTCCGACACGGCGCGGTCCGCCGCCTGGCGGGGTGACGTGTTACGGCTCCGTACGGTGCGCGAGGTCCCGATCGCGAGACGGGCTCGACTGTCGGTACGGTTTACTTCTTCGTGGTCGGCGCGTCATTCACCGACGCCGCCGGTCTATCACGCGCGACGATGCGCCAGATGAGCAGGAAGGTGCCGGCCGTCAGCAGCAGATGGAACCAACCCGCCGGCTCGAAACTAAATGTGCCGACGGCCCAGATGACGAGCATGGCGATCGCGGCAATGATTCCGATGTCCATAAATTGACGCGTCTTCCCGACGCCCGTAGATTGGTGGCCAGCGTGTGGAGCGGAGAGGCTCATTTTTTGAGCCAATAAGTCCTTCGACGGGGTGCGATAGACGGGTTGACGCCATGCCCCAGTGCGGGGAAGGCGGAAGGCCTGGTGAGGACCTTACACCTTCGACAGGGCTTCAAGAAACCCCTCTTCGTTCCGGTTCGACCAGGAGGCTCCGTCGCGAGGCGGGGCCTCTTGCGTTTCCCCCCGCCCGCCGCGCACCCTACGGGTCGGGAACGAACCGCCGGGGCTGGCCTTTCGTCCGGTTGTCGGTCGTTACCCGCAAACTAGAGCCGACCGCACGCCCTCTCAAGGGAGGACGCCCGCCCGCCCGCGGTTGCGGCGGCGGTCGAGTGGTCGACGCCGCCGTCGCGAGGGTTCATGCCGAACGTTACCGTCACCCGCCGTCTTCGCTTCAACGCCGCGCACCGCGTGCACAATCCCGCGCTCTCCGCCGAGGAGAATCGCGAGCTGTTCGGCAAGTGCAACAATCCCAACTGGCACGGGCACAACTACGTGCTCGAAGTGTCGGTGCGCGGGCCGATCGACGAGCGGTCGGGGTACGTGATCGACCTCGGGGTGCTCGCCGCGGCGGTCGAACGGGACGTGATCGATCACGTCGACCATCGGAACTTCAACGTCGACGTGCCGTTCATGACGGGGATCAATCCGACGTCGGAGAACATCGTCGTCGCGATGTGGCAGGCGATCGAGCCACTGGTCCGGCCGGGGCGACTCGTCAGGCTCCGCCTGTGGGAAACCGAGAACAATTACGTTGAGTACGAGGGTGATTAGCGCATGACGGTATTGTCCGGTGCGACGATGACGAGGGATCGGAAGGAAGTCTTCGCGGCCGCCGCTACCGCCGCGGGGACGGCGAGCGGCGACCCGCTGGCCCGTGGCGCCGACGGCGCGTTCGTCGATGCGGACGTGGCCGCGACGTTCGCCGATTCCGTGCGCCAGCAGCTCACGCTGATCGGCGAGGATGCGACACGTGAGGGGCTCGCCCGCACACCGGAGCGCGTGCAGCGCTCGCTCGCCTGGCTCACGCGCGGCTACAGCATGTCGGCCGCCGAGGTCGTTGGCGAGGGCGTGTTCGACGCCGAAGGGACGCGGTCGATGGTGATGGTCCGCGACATCGAGTTGTACTCGCTCTGCGAACATCACATGCTTCCCTTCTTCGGCAAGGCGCACATCGCCTACATTCCCGACGGGAAGATCGTCGGTCTCTCGAAGATTCCGCGTATCGTCGAGGTGTTCGCGCGCCGCTTGCAGGTGCAGGAGCGGCTGACGGACCAGATCGCTCAGGCGATCGAAGAGGTGCTCGCGCCCGCCGGGGTGGGCGTCGTGATCGAGGCATACCACCTGTGCATGATGATGCGCGGCGTGCAGAAGCAGAACTCCAAGACAATCACCAGTGCGGTCCGCGGCGTGTTCGAGTCGGACGGCAAGACGCGCGACGAATTCCTGCGGCTCGCCCACTCCCGCTAGCGGGGCGGCCGCGCTCCAAGCGAGACGCCATGACCACCGCCGCACCCGACACCGCGCCCTCCTCGGGGCTCCCGCTGCACGGCCGCACGGTCGTCGTCACCGGCGCCTCACGCGGAATCGGCGCGGCCGTCGTCCGTCGTGTGGCAATCCTCGGTGCCCGCGTCGTGCTGGTTGCCCGCGGCGCCGACCAGCTCCAGGCAATGGCTGACGAGATCGGCGGCGGGATCGTCGTGCCCTGCGATCTTGCCGATGCCGTGGCCGTCACGCGCGCGGCCGCGACGATCGCTCGCCATCTGAATGGCGCGCCTGACGTGATCGTCAACAACGCTGGCGCCTTCGCCGTCACTCCCGCGCACGAGCAGGACCCCGATCACTTCGAGGTGATGCTGGCGGTCAATCTCTCGGCCCCCTTCCGTTTTCTCCGCGCCTTCCTCCCGACGATACGTGCGCGCGGCTCGGGTCATGTCGTGACCATCGGCTCCATCGCCGACCGCGCAATCTTCCCCGGCAACGCCGCCTACGCGGCGAGCAAGTTCGGGCTGCGCGCGCTACACGAGGTGTTGCGCGCCGAACTGCGCGGCACCGGCGTGCGCACCACGCTCGTGAGCCCGGGCCCGACCGACACCACCCTCTGGGATCCGCTCGACCCCGACGGCACCCCGGGCTTCACGCCGCGAGCGGACATGTTGCCTGCCGCGGCGGTCGCCGATGCGGTGGGCTACGCGCTCGTCACGCCGGCATCGGTCAACATCGACGAGCTTCGCCTCTCCCGCGCCTGACGGCCCGCGTTCCGTGTTCATCGAGCTGATCGACCTGCTGCGCTGCCCGCATCCGCACGAGAGCAGTTGGCTCGTGCTGGCCGCTGACGAAGTCATCGATCGTCATGTGATGCACGGCATCCTCGGCTGCCCGATCTGTGCGGCCGAGTTTCCGATTGTTGGCGGCGAGGCGGACCTGCGAGCAGAGCCGGGCACGGGCCAGGCGCGTGCCCCGGCGGCCGACGATGGGCCCACGCCTGACGACCCGTCCGAACCGACGATGCGCCTGGCGGCACTGCTTGGCCTTGGCGACGCCGAGGGACGTGTCGCGCTCACGGGATCGCACGCCGCGCTGGCCGCCGAGCTCGAACGCCTGACATCGGTGGGCGTGCTCGCCGTCAACTCCCCCCCGAACCGACCGTGGTACGTCTCGGCCATCCGATGCGACGGCGCCCTTCCGCTCGCGCCAGGATCGTTGCGGGGGCTGGCGATTGCGACCGCGGCCGACGGGCTCGATCTCGCCGCGTCGCTCTTCACCCTGCGCCCGCGTGCGCGCGTCCTGGCGCCGGCGGAGTACCCATGCCCCGGCGGACTTCGCGAGCTCGCCCGCGACGAGCGCGACTGGGTGGGGGAGCTACGCGAAACGGTGAGCGGATTCGTTCCGCTCACCGTGCGCCGGTCGCCTGACGCCGACTCCGCCTGATCGCCGAGGCGGTCGTCCGCCATCGCTCGCCGCTATTCGCCGCTATTCGCCGGTCGTGGTCGCGTTGCCGTACACGGCGTCGATTGCCGCACGCTGCCGCTCCTCGACGACGCGGCGCTTGATCTTGAGCGACGGCGTGAGATCGCCACTCTCGACGGTGAACTCGTTTTCGACGAGCACGATCTTCTTCGGTGTCTCATAGCGCGCCAACTCCGTCAGGCGGCTCTCGATCTCCCGCAGGTACTTGGCGTTGACCTCGGGCAGCCCGATCAGCTCCGCGCGACTCGACCAGCGAAGCTGCTTGGCCTTGGCCCACGGCTCGAGCTGCTCGAAGTTCGGAACCACGAGCAGGATCGGGAAGGGGCGCTTGTCGCCGAGCATCACGACCTGGGAGACGAACTTCACCGTCTTGATCTTGTTCTCGATCGGCTGCGGGGCGATGTTCTTGCCGCCCGCCGTGACAATGATGTCCTTCTTCCGATCGGTGATGCTGAGGAAGCCGTCGTTCAGCACGCCGATGTCTCCGGTGTGGAACCAGCCGTCCTCGTCGATCACCTCGGCGGTCGCATCGGGGCGCTTGAAGTAGCCCTTCATGACGTGCGGGCCGCGCGTGAGAATCTCGCCATCGGGCGCGATCTTCACCTCGACGCCCTCGATCGGCCGTCCGACCGTGCCGATGCGGAAGTGTTGTGGCGTGTTCACCGCGATCACAGGCGACGTCTCGGTCAGGCCGTAGCCTTCGAGAATCGTCAGGCCGGCGGCGTAGAAGAACTTGTTGATCTCTGGCGAGAGGGGCGCGCCGCCCGAGACGAAGTAGCGCAGCCGCCCGCCCGTGCGATCCTGCAGCTTGGAGAATACGAGCTTCATCGCGAGGCGATACTTGAGCGCCAGTGCACCGCCCGGCGTTCGTCCGGCGAGCTTCTCGTCGGCCCACTGGTCGGCGACCTGGCGCGCCCAGAAGAAGATCTTCTGCTTGACGCCGCCGCCCGCCATCGCGTTCTCCAGCACGCGAGCGTACATCTTCTCGTACAGCCGCGGCACCGACATCATCATCGTCGGCCGCACCTCGAGCATGTTCGCCGGCACCGCATCCACCGACTCGGCATAGGCGATGGACACGCCGCACGAGAAGAACATGTAGTCGCCCATGCGCTCGAAGACGTGCGACAGTGGCAGGAAACTCAACGCCACGTCATCGTCCCGGAGCGGCACCGCCGTGCGCGATGCGACCAGATTCGAGTGGAAGTTGTCGTGCGTGAGCATCACGCCCTTCGGCTTCCCGGTGGTGCCTGACGTGTAGATCAGCGTCGCCAGATCCTCCGGCTGCACGGCGAGCGCGGCCTGCCCCCACCCCTCGATTGCGGTCGGCGACTCGTCCTCGCTCCCCTTCGCCTCCAGCTCGGCGAGCGTCATGTCGGCGCCGGTCAGCGGACGCTCCGCGAAGCCGATCACATGCCGCACGCAGGGCGTCGATGCGCGAATCTCCGCCAGCTTGGCCGCCTGCGCGGCATCCGACACGAACACCGCGACGCACTCGGAGTCGGTCAGCAGATAGGCGATCTGCTCGGCCGGCAGCGTCGGATACACCGGCACGTCGATCAGTCCCGACGTCAGGCAGGCATAGTCCGCGATCGCCCATTCCGGGCGGTTCTCACTCAGAATCGCCACCCGGTCGCCCGGCTTCACCCCGATCGCCGCCAGCCCGCGGCCGACGTGCCGCACGCGCTCCAGCAGCGTCCGGTGCGCGATGGGTTGATACGCGCCGTTCCGCTTGACCTGCAGGGCATCCGGCCGATCGTATCGCTCACACGCCCCGAAGAACATCTGATTGAGCGTTCCGGGGGCCGGTCTCGGTCCACCGCTAGCCTGCATCAGCGCCTCTGCGTGTTAGGGGAAAAACTGGAACTGCAGAAGACAGAAGACAGAAGACAGAAGACAGATTCCCTGCGGCAGAGCCGTTGTCACCCCGCAGGAGCGCCGCGAGGCGCGAGTGTCGGGGCGGGCTCACCCTCGCTCATAGCCCGCTTGCCCGTAGCCGGCCAAATGATAGTGCAAGCCCATCCCGACACGCGTTCGCTTCGCTCGCGCATGCGGGATGACAAGTCTGCGCGTGCCAATCGTTCGCCGTTCGTTATTTCCGATCTGCTACCTGCTGCAGTTCGCCGTCTTCCAGCTCCTATCTCCTAACTTCTGTCTTCTGTCTTCTGCCTTCTGTCTTCTGCACTTCCTCACCGTCTCGCCACCCGCAGCGGGACCCGGATCGGCTCGCCGCCGACGGGCACCCCGCGGTAGGAGGCCGTGATCACCAGGGTAGCGACGTCGCCCGGGGCTACCGCGGTGGGGTCGAGAAGGACGACGGATCGTTCGGCGCGGCCGGCTGCATCTGTGGTGTCGGTGGGGGAGAGCCGGCCGCCTCCGGGCAGGACTACCGAGAAGATGCGGTTCGTGTCGCTCAGTGTCGAGCCGCGGAACTCGATGGCGTAGCGGACGATCCACTGCGGCACCGGCGCCCCCGCTCCGTCCGGGGTCCCTGCGGGTGGAGCGCCGCGGAGGGTCGTCGCGACGGCCTCGGAGACCGGGGCGGGATTGGTGTAGGGCAGCGAATCAGGGGCGGGCTGGACCAGCTCCATCGTCAGCGGGGCGGGGACCACGGCGATCGTCCCGGGCTGCGTCGTGAGGCCGCCGATCGAGGCGAAGACGCGACGTGAGGGGCTGGTCGTCGCGCCCCCGATCACGAACCCTTCGGGCGTGACCGTCAGTCCGGGATCGCCGAAATAGCTGATGTTCGCCTCCGCGATCGGTGCGCCCGAGCCATTGAAGGCGGTCGCGCGGATCGGCACGGCGACACCGGCCTCGTTCCGCAGCGTGTCGCCGACAACCACCGCCGGAAATGGCAGCGGATCCAGCCCGAGCGAGAAGACCGCGTCCGGCCCGCTCGGAATGTCGGTGCACCCGGCGAACGCCACGCTCCCGACCGCAGCGGCGAGGAGTGCCGCCCCGACCCGCCGCCGGCCGCTCATGTGAACCGTTCGGCGAGCAGGGTAGCCAGATTCACGTACGCCTGCGACGCCGGATCGGCCGGATTGCGCAGCACGACCGGCTGCCCCGCCGCGAACGCGTCCGTGGCCGCCACCGAGCGCGGCACCACGATGTCGAACACCATGCTGGGCGGAAGGTGGGTCCTAACGTACTCGTTCACCCGCTCCGAGGCGGGATGCCCCGCCTCGAACATCGTCAGCAGAATGCCGTCGAGCGTCAACTCGGCGTTCTTGTCGACAATGTCCTGAATGCCGCGCAGAATCTGCGGCGTCGTCTGGAGTGCCAGCGGTTCCGCCTGCAACGGCACGATCACGTGCTGGCTCGACTCGAGCACCCGTCGCACGATCGGCCCCAGCCCCGGCGGCGTATCCACAATCACGACGTGACACCGTTCGCGCGCCGTCTGGAGCAGATCGCTCAGCAGGTTCGTGTCGGCGACGAGCTCCTGATAGAAGCCATGATCTGCCTGCTCGCTCACCGAGCCCACGAGCATCGCTCGCAGCCAGGGCAGCACCGTCGGGAGAATCACCTCGCGAAGCTGCCGCTCCCCCGTGAGGTAGTCGGCGAAGCCGTAGGTCGGGTGCCCCCGGCGAAGCCCCACGCCGTAGCGCACCGATCCCTGCGGGTCCGTGTCGATGATGAGCGTCTTGAGCCCGCGGCGCGCGAAGGCGGCCGCCAGATTCACTGCCGTGGTGGTTTTGCCGACGCCGCCCTTCTGGCTGACGATTGCGAGTACGTGCCCCACGGCTAGCGCTCGGCGTCCGGATAGGCGCCGAGCGCACCGGCATCGCCGTCGCTCAGGTGCAGGGCACCGTCGCCGGACGCGGTCGGGGAGGCCGGGTCCGCCTGGAGCTGCTGCAGCGTCTGCCGCGCGTGCCGCACCCATCGATCCGCCTCGGCGCTCTGGGGCGGCGCGGCGAGAAAGGCCTCGAGGTGCTGCGCGGCCGCGGCCGGCTCGTCGCGCTTCAGGAAGAGGAAGGCGAGCCCGTAATGTGCGCCCGAGAGACGGGGCTCGACGTCGAGCGCGCGCCGATAACAGCGAATCGCCTCTTCGAGCTGCCCCGTCCGCGTATACGCGATGGCCATGTTCTGGAGCACCTTGTGGTCGTCCGGCTTGTCGCGCAGGGCGAGCCGGTACGACGTCAGCGCGGCGGCGTAATCGCCCTGGCGCTCCAGCGCGAGCGCCTCGTTGAGATAATCGAGGCGCTGCGGTTTGATCTCGGGTTTGCCGCCGGTCAGGCGACTCCACCAGGACATGCGCGGCGTGGGCGGGAGGAGATCGGCGGGGAGGGCGTCCCTCCGCTGCGATGTGGCTACTGCGATTCTATTACGCCGCACGGAGGCGAGCAACCGCCGCCGGGGCCCGTCATGCACCACGTCGTGCAGGGTGAACGCCCGGCGGAACGCCAGTTGCCGGAATCGTGCCGGTCGCCCGGATAGGGGAACCCGCGCCGTCGTCGGCGACCAAGAGCTCCACGACGGGACCAGCGGCCGTACGCGTTCGGCGTGCCTTCAGCTTCCCGCTCGCGAGCCGGCGGGGTACGTTACGCCTCGGGTCCCACCGTTCGCGAAGTTCGACTCCCCCGCTTCTGGACACGCCATGTCGCCACGACAGACGCAGCTCGATCCCGCCAAAGGGGTGCTCGAAGTCGAATGGCCGCTCTTCGGCGAGTTCGCCCGCGCCCTCGCGCTCAAGGTCGCCCGCGGCTACGACCCCGAGATCATCGTCGGTATCGCGACCGCGGGGGTGATCCCCGGCGCGACCATCGCCGCGATCCTCGACCGCGAGTTCCACTCGATGCTGGTCAGCCGCCGCTATCGAGCCGAAACGGTTCGCGAGACGCCGTCGATCTTCGGACAGGTACCGGGCGAGGTGCGGGGCCGTCGCGTGCTGATCGTCGACGAGACCTGCGACAGCGGCGACACGCTCCGCCTGGCCGTCGCGGCGGCCGTCAACGCCGGCGCCCGTGAGGTTCGCACGGCGGTGAGCTTCCGCACCGGATCGTACGAGCCCGACTACTACGCGCTCGCGACCGAGGCAATGATTGTGCTCCCCTGGGACCGTGAGGTGCTGCACGGCGAGCAGCTCGTCCCGAACCCGCTCTACGCGGACGCGCTCGGCCGCTCTTAACCGGCACGCGCCTCGAGCGCGCTCAGCCGAGCGCGCTGCTCCACGCCTCGCCGCGCGACTGCGCCTCCCACACAGCCTGCACCGTGGCCGGACTGGCGGCCACGAACCGGCACTGTCGCGGGGCGTCAGGCGCGCAGCACTCCACCGCCAGCACCGCCACCGGACTCCCGGCGACCGCCGACAGAAGTCCCGACAGTACGCCGGTGGTGAACGGGCACCCGCCGCCCGCCCCCTCGCCATCGGATTCCGGACCGTCGGCCAGCGTCACCACCAGCGCGGCCGACCCACGCCGTTCCAGCTCCGCGTGTCCCCATCCGTGCGCCGTGAGCAGCGCACTCACCACCGCCGTGAACCGTTCGGCCGGCAGCGCCGAGGGCTCGGGAACATCGGCCTCGCGCAACTCGGCCGCGAGGGCGTCGTAGAGCGCCTCTCCGGTCGCGTAGCCGGCCTCCTGCAGCCGAGGCACGCCGTCGGCTCCGTGCGCGTCGAGCACGGCGGCCCGCAGGAAGTGCAGCGAACTGGGAGCCACCGAGAGGAGCGAGAGCGGAGTCGACATGCGGCGGGCAGGTGAGGGAAGCCAGCGATGATTCCAGAGCTGGACGGGCGGACACGTGAAACGAGCCGGACGCTCGTCAGGCGCTATTCGGCCGGTGTGGCGGCAACGCTCGGTTCGGCCCCGGCGGCCCCGGCGGCCCCGGCGGCGCCGTCCAGTCGCATCAGCAGCTCCGCCTCGTCGATCACGGCGACGCCGAGCGTTCGTGCGCGTTCGATCTTGCTGCCCGGCGCCTCGCCGGCGACGACGAACGCCGTGTTCTTGGAGACGGAACTGGTGACGCGACCGCCAGCCGCCTCGATGCGTTCGGTGGCCTCGCCGCGGCTCAGCGTCGGCAGGGACCCCGTGAGGACGATCGCCAGCCCGGCCAGGGTACCGCCCTGCGAGGCCGGCTTCGGCTCTTCCATCGTCAGCCCGCGCGCAGCCAGACGGTCGATCAACGCCCGGGCGGACTCACCCTGGAAGAATTCCACCACCGACTCGGCGATCACCGGCCCGATCCCGCGGATGGCGGCAATCTCCTCAGGCCCCTGTATTGCGGCCTCGACCAGGCGCGGCATCGTGCCGAAGTGGCGGGCCAACAGTTGCGCCGCGATTGCGCCCACGTGGCGGATGCCGAGCGCGTTCAGCACGCGCGAGAGCGGCTGCGTCCGCGCCGCCGCAATGGCATCGACGAGGTTCTGCGCGCTCTTCTCGGCAAACCGCTCGAGCGACGTGAGCTGGTCCGTCGTCAGGCTGAAGATGTCTGCGGCGTCGCTGACGAGTCCGGCTTCCACGAACTGGGCCAGTCGCGCGTAGGAGAGGCCGCGAATGTCCATCGCGTCACCCGAGACGAAATGCGCGAGCGCTTCGAGGCGCCGCCCGGGACAGGCGACATTCGGGCAGTAGATCGCGATCGCGTCCTCGTCGCGGCGAACCGTGGTGCCGCACGACGGGCAGACGTCAGGCGCGGACACCGCGCGTTCGTCGCCGGTACGCCGCTCGGGCACCGGCCCGATCACCTGCGGGATCACGTCGCCCGCGCGTTTGACCTGTACCACGTCGCCGACGCGGAGGTCCTTGGTGGCGATGAGATCGAAGTTGTGCAGCGTGGCCAGTTTCACCGTCGCCCCGCCGATCTCCACCGGCTCGAGCATGGCGAACGGATTGAGCGACCCCGTGCGCCCAACGTTCACCTGGATGTCCAGCAACCGCGTCTCCAGCACGTCAGGCGCGAACTTGCGCGCGATCGCCCAGCGCGGTTCCCGTCCGCCGACGACACCCAGCTCTTCCTGTAGCCGCAACCGGTCGACCTTCACCACGCCGCCATCGATCGCGAAGTCGAGTTCCGCCCGCAGCGTGTGCTCCACCTCGTATGCCCACGCCGCCACCTCGTCGATCGTGGCACAGCGCCGACGCGCCGGTGCGACGGAAAACCCCCACCGTTCCAGCGCTTCGAGCACCTCCCACTGCGTCGTCAGGCCGAGCGGGCGGTCGGGCGTGGTCGCGGCGTAGCAGAAGAAGCGGAGCGGGCGCGTGGCGGTGATGCCGGGGTCGAGCTGCCGGAGCGAGCCCGCGGCCGCGTTGCGCGGGTTGGCGAACACCGGCTCGCCGCGCCGAACGCGCTCCTCGTTCATCCGCTCGAACGCGCTGAACGGGTAGTACACCTCGCCGCGCACCTCCATCAACGGCGGCACGTCGTCACCGCGCACGCGCAGCGGGATGTCGCGCAACGTGCGAAGGTTGGGCGTCACGTCTTCGCCAATCAGCCCGTTGCCGCGTGTGGCACCCGTCTCCAGCACGCCGTCGCGATACGTCAGGCTGATCGCCGCGCCGTCGATCTTGAGCTCGGCGACATAGCCTGACGCATGCACATCCTCCCCGATCACGCGGAGGATGCGTTCTTCCCACGCGCGCAGCTCGTCGTCGTCGAAGGCGTTGCCGAGCGAGAGCATCGGGACCCGATGCGTGTGCTTGGCGAATTGGGACTGTGGCGGGGCGCCCACCCGCTGCGTCGGCGAGTCGGCCGTGCGCAGGGTGGGATGCTCGGCTTCGAGCTGCTGTAGCTCGCGGAAGAGCCGATCGTACTCGGCGTCCGAGCGCGTCGGCGCATCGAGGACGTAATAGGCGTGGCTGGCCGCCTCGAGCTCCTCGCGGAGCGTTGCCGCGCGCGCCACCAGGGCGGGGCTGACGGAGTCGGTCACGGACGGACGGACGCGAGCGAGTCGAACACGAGCGTGTCCGGCTCAGGCATCGCCGGCGGCGGACGCGTGGGCGCCCATCTGTCGCGTCATCAGATAATTCTCCACGAACAGCAGCCCCGTCTCCCCGGCGCGACGCACCATCCGCATCAGCTGATCCATGCTCGACACTTCCTCGAGCTGCTCGTTGACGAACCACTCGAGGAATCCCTTGCTCGTGTGGTCGTTCTGCTTGATCGCGAGATCGACGAGCTGATTGATCTGCCGCGTCACCGCCAGCTCGTTGTCGAGCGAGAGACGCACGGCGGCCTCGGCGCTCTCGAAGTGCGCGATCGGAGCGGGGATTGCCGGAATCTCCAGTCGCTCGCCCGCGTCGACGACATACTTCACGAAGCGCATCGCGTGATCGCGCTCCTCCTCGCTCTGGCGATAAAAGTGCTTCGCGAGGAAGGGAAGCCCTTCGAGATCGAAATGGGCGGCGATGCACACGTACTGGATCGACGCGGCCAGCTCGTTGCCGACCTGCTCGTTGAGCGCGGCGTTCATCTGAGGACTGATCAACATGGAGCGAGGGACTCGGGGCGTGATATTCGAAGCGGAGAGTGGCGTCGCTCCAACTTATCGCGCGGCCGTCGCTTCCGCCCCGGCCGCGTTGAACTCCTCGCTGTCGAACCGAACGACCCGGTTCCGGCCGAGCGCCTTGGCGACGTAGAGCGCGTCGTCGGCGGCCTTGATCAGGCCGTCGGTGCCGCTCACCCGCGGGTGCGGCCAGGCCGCAATCCCCAAGCTGAGCGTGCCGCGAATGGATCCGCCCTCGAACGCGAACTCGTGCTGCTCGACCGCCTTGCGCACCCGCTCCGCGAACGTCACCGCGGCGTCGAGGACGGTGCCCGGAAGCAGGAAGATGAACTCTTCCCCCCCGTAGCGGCCGATCCGGTCGATCTCGCGGGCCTGCGCGCGCAGGATCGCCGCCAGCTGACGCAGCACGGCGTCCCCCGCCTGATGGCCGTACGTGTCGTTCACCCGCTTGAAATGATCGAGATCGCACATGACGCAGGCCAGCGGCTCATGGAGACGGACCGAGAGTTCGTACATCTCGTCCATCCGCTCCTCGATGTGGCGACGGTTGTCCAGCCCCGTCAACGCATCCGTCTGCGACATGTGGCGCAGCTGCTCGTTCGCCTGCTCTAGCTCCCGGCCGCGTGCATTGAGATCGTCCTGCAGCGTCTTGATCCGCAGGAGCGACTTCACGCGGGCGTCGAGCTCGGCGAAGTTGATCGGCTTCGTGATGTAGTCGTCCGCGCCGGCGTCGAGCCCTTCGATCTTGTCGTCGGTGGTATCGAGCGCGGTCTGCATGATCACCGGGATGAAGGGCAGCGCCGGATTCGCCTTGATCCGGCGCGCCACCTCCATTCCGTCCAGGTCCGGCATCATCACGTCCAGCAGGATGAGATCCGGGGGCGCGGCGGCGATCAGGTCCAGCGCCTGCTGGCCGCTGGTGGCCGTCTCGATCTCGAAGCCGCGGGCGCGAAGACGCGCGCCGAGGACCTGGAGATTGTCGTCGTGATCATCCACGATCAGGATCCGCGCCGCCCGAGTCTCACTCATGGTCACTGGCCGAGAAACTTCTGAACCTCGGCCACCACCGCCCGGGGCTCGCACGGCTTCGCGAGGTATCCGTCGCAGCCGACTTCCATCGCCTTCTCCCGGTCCGACGCCAGGGCGTGGGCGGTCAGGGCGATGATCGGGATGTGGGTCGTGGCCGGATCGTGCTTGAGGACTTGCGTCGCCTCCCAGCCGTCGATGATCGGGATGGAAATATCCATCAGGATCAGGTCCGGTTTCTCCGACCGCGCCTTGGCGATCCCTTCCTCGCCGTTGAGCGCTTCCATGACGGTGTAGCCAAAATGACGGAGAATCGTGGAATAGACGATGCGGTTATCCTCATTGTCTTCCACCAACAGCACCGTCTTGCCGTTGCCGGCTGCTGCGTTCATGCGTGTCCTCGCGGGTCCGACCCAATGTGGTCTTGCGTGTAGCCCGCGTGCGGCAATGCGCCGAACGGCGGGACCGGTCATGAGGCACGGAGTCACGTTCCGCCCGACGAGCGTCGGGGCGGAACGATCGGTGCGGAATGTACCGCTGCACCCGTCACCGTCAACTTCGGGTACGGCGCAAGTTTCTTACCAACCACAGGAGTGTAGCCGATGTCGTATGCCGGCAGCGACAGCAGTGATCGCACCGCGGTCGCTCGAAATGGAGACGATCCCCAGGTCGCGACCAGCGATCGCACCGCCGTGGCGCAGGGCGTTTCGCGCGGACGGATGACCACCCACGACGGCCGCGGGCGGCCAACCGCGAGGGGCATCCGCACCCTCAGCGCCGGAATCACGATCGGGGTCTTCCTCGGCGCAGCCGTCGCGCTGCTCCTCACCCCGCTGTCGGGAGACGAGGCGCGGGACCGCCTCGCCCGCGAAGCCCGCCGCCTCCGCCGCACCGCCACGGACCGGTGGGAAGACCTCGAGGACGACATCCGCTTCCGCGGCCGTCGCTCCACCCGCCACCTCCGCCGCCGCCTCCGCCGCTCAGCCTGAACGCCGCCGCTCCGACGGCCCCTCGGCCTCAGCGCATACGACGATCGCCGGCGGAACCTCCGCCGGCGATCGACTACTTCCCGTGGGCCGCGGTCACCCGGAGCCCATAGCCGCTGCCCCCGTAGCCCCCTTATTTGAGCCGCTGCAACAGTGCCGCCGCCTCGCGCTTGTAGTGCGCATCGTTCACGTCGACCGCCGCGGTCGTCGCGATGCGCGTGAGCTGTTCGCGGGCGCGGGCGCGGTTGTCCATGTCGGCATAGACTCGGGCCAGATCGAGGCGGTGGGTGATCCGGTTGGGCTCGAGAGTGACGGCGCGTTCGAGGTAACGGATTGCGTCCTCCCAGCTGGCCTCGCCGAACACCTGCCCGCCCAGCAGGTTCTTGGCGACGAACCGCTCCACCCCGTTCAACCGCATCACTTCGGCGTTCCACACCCCCATCACGTGCAGGGCGCCCGCATGCGTCGGATCCCGCCGGAGCGCTTCCAGTGCGTGTGCGCGAACTTCCTCTGCGAAACGGATCCGGTCGCGCGTCCCCATGGTCAGCGCCGAGCGGCCGAGGGCGCGGGCAAGGGCGAAATGTCCCTCGGCGTCGGCGGGGTTCGTCTCGACGGCGCGGCGCGCGTAGCTTTCCGCGCGAGAGTAGAGCGCCGAGCGTTGGCTCCGGTCGGGCAGATACTCCCCGATGTCGATGGCCGCGCGCGACGCTTTCCAGAGCGCGTCGTAGTTCGTCGGTGCGGCGGTCAGGGCGGCTTCGTAGTGCGCCAGCGCAGCCGTGGCGTCCCGCGCGGCGTGGCTACGGTCGCCCCGCGACACGTGGTCCGGGGCGGCCTGGGCCAGCATGAGCGCCGGAGTGCCCGCCAGCAGCAGGGCGGAAAGCGCGAGACGCACGAACATGATCGCTCCTGACGTGGGTGGACACACGCGGGCGAGCCGCACACCCCGGGCCCGCCGGCGGCACGGGTGCCCCGTTCGAGGGACGCCCCTTCATCATATACCCCGGATTCGGTTCAATGCTCGCCAGACGCCTCATCCAACGGAAGCGTGACGGCCTGCGCGTCTCCCGCGACGAATGGCGGGCCCTCGGCGCGAGCTATCTCGCCGGGGAGGTGCCGGATTATCAGATGGCCGCCCTCCTCATGGCCATCATCTTCCGTGGCCTCGACGACGACGAGACCGCCGCCCTCACGACGACGATGCTGGAGAGCGGCGATCGCCTCCACCTCGACGACCTGGGCGTCGCCCGGGTGGACAAGCACTCGACCGGCGGCGTCGGGGACAAGGTGTCGTTGGTGCTCGCCCCGCTCATCGCCGAGTGCGGTGTTGCGGTCCCGATGATGTCGGGGCGCGGCCTCGGCCACACCGGCGGCACGCTCGACAAGCTCGAATCGATCGCCGGCTTCCGTACGGACCTGACGCTCGCCCGCGCGAGAGCGCAGCTCGAGGCCGTGGGCTGTGCGCTGATCGGCCAGACCGGCGAGATCGCCCCGCTCGACCGACGATTGTACGCCCTCCGCGACGCCACCGCCACGGTCGAGTCGATCCCCCTCATCGCGGCGAGCATCATGTCCAAGAAGCTCGCCGAGGGACTCACCGGGCTCGTCCTCGACGTGAAACAGGGATCGGGCGCCTTCCTCCCCGATCACGAGCGCGGCGTCGCGCTGGCCGAAACGATGATCGCCCTCGGTGCCGCGCACGGCTGTCCCGTGGTCGCCCTGCTCACGGCGATGGACCGTCCACTCGGCCACGCCTGCGGCAACGCGCTCGAGGTCGAGGAGTCGATTCTCGCGCTGCGCGGCGAGGGGGTGGCCGACCTGATGGAGGTCACCTACGCCCTGGGCGCGGAGATGCTCGTGCTGGGCGGCGTCGCGCGGGATCGCGCCGAGGGCAGGGAGCAGCTCGTCGCCGCGCTCGAGTCGGGGCGCGCGGCCGAACGGTTCAGGAGGATCATCGAGGCGCAGGGTGGAAACCCCGGTGTCGTCGACGATCCAGCGACGTTGCCGCAGGCGCCCGAGCGCCACGTGTTCCTCGCGCCGCACGACGGATGGATCGCAGCGGTCGAGCCGCGCGCGATCGGCGAGGGGATCACCGCCCTCGGGGGTGGGCGCACGCGGATGGAGGATACGATCGATCCCGCCGTGGGCTTCGTGATCACCGCGAAACCCGGGATGCGCGTGTCGGCCGATGAGCCGCTGGCGACCATCCACGCGCGCGATGCCGCCGGTGTTGAGGCCGGACGCGCCGCCCTGCGCGCGTCGATCATCGTCGTCAGCGAAGAGGCCGCGGTACCACCCGCGCTGCCGCTGGTCGGCTTCCGCGTGACGACGGAGGGCGTCCGCGCTTACTGATCGTGCGGGGTGGGGAAGGGCGCGAGCGGCCGCTCGCGCCTACGGCTCGTGCGGGGTGGGGAAGGGCGCGAGCGGCCGCCTCGCGCCTACGGCTCGTGGGCGGCGGGCGAACCGCGCGAGCCGCCGCCGGGATCTTGCGACGGGAAGCTCGCGTTTCCATACTGAGTGGCTTGCCCTTTGGGTACGCTTTTGCCGGCGTCTGGCGCCGGCCCCTGCCGACCTGCATGAGGACGGAACCCGACATGCTCGAACGGAAGCAGATGGCGAAGTATCAGCGGTTCGGAGCGCTCGGCTCGCTTGGGGTGGCCGTGGGAATCATGCTGTTCTGGCTCGTGCTGTTCGGCTGGTTTCTGCCACAGCAGGTGAGCACTGGCGGTCTGGACGACGTGCACGCGTGGATGACGCGCCTCACGACCTTCTTCCCCGCGCTCCTGATCGCGCTCGCGCACCTGACGTTTGCGCGGCAGCTTCGTACCGCCGCGGTGCGCAACTCGCAGTAGTGATCGATGGGACCAGCCACTCCCATTCATCCACGCACGAGGTAACGGTATGGCAGAGCAGCAGAGCGGAAGCGATCGCGATGGTCGCGCCGCGCTCATCGAGGGATTGAACGTCGATCTGTCGCACGAGTACGCGGCGATGATCACCTATCGTACCTACGCCAGCGCGGTGCGCGGTCCGTCTCGGCCCGAGCTGCGAAAGTTCTTCGAAGCCGAAGTGCTCGACGAGATGGGGCATGCCGGTCTGATCTGTGACAAGATCATCGCGCTCGGCGGCACGCCGACCACGTCGGCCGCGCCGGTGAAGATGACCGAGGATGCGCGCGAGATGCTGCAGAACGCGCTGCAGGACGAGGTCGAAACACTGGCGCGCTATGTCGAGCGTCGGAAGCAGGCCGAGTCGCTTGGCGAGTACGGGCTGGTGGTCGATCTGGACGACGTCATCCGCGACGAGAGCAAGCATCGCGACGAGCTGCGTCTGATGCTGGATCGCTGGAGGTAGCAGCGGAGCCACGGCCGGCGGAATGACCCGCCGCTCCGGCAGCTAATACGCATGAACGACGCGATGCCCAGCGACGATCTCGCCGGGCACCGCGTCGTTTGCGTGTGCCTCCTCGCCTGCATCGTCCCCCACGCGGCGGGCCCTCGCCGTGGAGCCGACGGAGGCGCTACGGGTCCAGTAGGCGCATCGGGAGGGCGACATCCGTGACAGCACCTGCCAGATGACGGCCGGAGGGGGCGACCACCAGCGTGTTCGCCCCCTCCGGCTATCCGCCCCTGACCTCGGCAACAGCGCCTTGCGCAGCGAACTATCATTTAATAGTATGTAGCCATAGTTCGTAGTCGCCCGCGTTCCGACACCGACCGTCGTCCATGAAACCGCACTGGTTCTTCATCCTCATTTCCGTCTCTGCCGCGCCGCGCTACGGCACGGCGATCCAGGACGACGTGCGCGAACTCAGCGGCGGAGGCGTGCGACTGTGGCCGGCCATGCTTTACGGCTCGCTCGAGGAACTCGCCGAGCTGGACTGGCTGGAGGAAATCGCCGCGGACGAGCGTCCCGCGGCGATTTCCGGCCGCGAGCGCTTCTACCGGATCACGCGCGCTGGCCGGGTCGCGCTGGAGCGCGAGGCCGCGCGGCTGGAGTCGCTCACCCGCGTCGCCCGGACCCGCCTCGCGGTTGGTGGGGCATGAGCTGGACGAGCGCCTACCGCCTGGCTACGCGCCTGCTCCCCGTCGGGCTTCGCCGCAAGCACGGCCCCGCGATGGAGGCACTCTTGGCGCGCGAGTTGGGGCGCGCGCGTGCACGCGGACGGCTGCACGGCGTGATCGCGGGCGTGGCGGGCGTCTGGGACGTGGCGCGCCGCGGCGCCTACGAGTGGGTGCGCCCACCGCGCGAGGGCGCGGGTGAACGTCGGAGCCACGGGTCGCGGGACGGATGGAACACTCACGCGCACGGGCCGTCGGCGGCTGGCGCC
>JBBQHX010000023.1:0-23316 GCA_038324385.1 Gemmatimonadales bacterium
CTCGAACCTGCTCTCCACCACCATCGCGGCGCACATCCACACCGGCGTAGCGGGAGTGAACGGCCCGATCCTCATCGGCTTCCCACTGTTTCCCACAGGGGTCACGAGCGGCACCTACACCAACACCTTCCTCCTCACGCCGACCCAGCAGGCCGGCCTCGCGGCGCAACTCGCGACGGGTGGCAGCGGGCTCTACGTGAACGTGCACACCGCCGCGTTCCCCGGTGGCGAAATTCGCGGCCAGGTCGAGATGGCCGTGGTCCCCGAACCGATGACACTGCTCCTGGTCGGCAGCGGCCTGGCCGGCATCGCCGCCCGCACCCGCCGCCGCACCCGTTAGGCTCCGCCCCACCCGCGCACGTCGGTCGCGATCATACGGAAACGGCGGGGCTCCCCGAGGAGTCCCGCCGTCGTTTCTTCCGAGTGCCGATGCCCACAGCCCACAGCCGCCCCTCCTACACCCCGACCGTCGCCCGCCGCGCCGCGCCGGGACGGGTGTACGCGTTCTGGACATATTCCAGCATCATGCGCTGCGTGTTGAAATGGCTGCCGTTCACCATGATCGCGTTCCGCATCACCGTCGCGTACGAGTACGGCATGCCGTAGAACATCGGGAGGATCGTGCGCTCGAGCTTCATGTACAGCTCCGCGATGTCCTTCGACGGATCCTGCGGCAGCTTGGCGTCGTCGCCGATCGACCAGCCGGTGCACCCTTCCAGGCATCCCTCGATCCACCACCCGTCGAGCACGCTGAAGCTCGGCACGCCGTTGAGCGCGGCCTTCATCCCGCTCGTGCCGCTGGCCTCGAGCGGACGATGCGGGTTGTTGAGCCAGAGGTCGCACCCCGACGTGATCAGCGCACCCAGCTCCATCCCGTAGTTCTCGAGATAGACCACCGAGAGCTCGTTGCCGAGCTTGTCGCGCGCGTCGAAGATGCGCCGGATCAACTCCTTCCCCCACTCGTCGCGTGGATGCGCCTTGCCGGCGTAGATGAGCTGCACCGGCCCGACGTGCCTGACGATCGAGCGTAGCCGCTCGAGATCGGTGAAGATCAAATCCGCGCGCTTGTATGGCGTTGACCGGCGCGCGAAGCCGATCGTCATCACGTTCGGCGCGAGCGTCTGCCCCGTTCGGCGCGCGACCTCGTCGAGTAGCGCGTACTTGGCCAGCGCGTGCGCCTCGCGGATCTCGTCGAGGGGGATGTCGATGGCATGGCGGAGGAGGAAGTTGTCCTCACGCCAGCCCGGCAGATGCCGGTCGAAGAGGGACCGGAACGCGGGCGCGGTCCAGGTGACCGCGTGCACGCCGTTGGTCACCGCATTGATGCGGTAGTCGGGAAACATTTGCTTCGAGACGTCCTGGTGCCGCCGGGCAACCGCGTTGGCGAAGCCCGAGCAGCGGAGCGCCAGCGTCGTCATGTTCAACTCGCCGTCGGTCCAGATCCCGGCCGCGGTGAGCAGCGCCGACCGCTCCTCGCCGAGGATCGCGTCCGCGAGCACGCGGGGAAAGCTGTCGTGTCCCGCCGGCACTGGCGTGTGCGTCGTGAAAACGCACTGCGCGCGCACCGCATCGAGATCGGCCTCGTCGACCTGCCACCGCTGCCGCCCGTTCAGCTCGCGCTCGAGCAGTCCGAGGCAGAGCAGCGCCGCATGCCCCTCGTTGATGTGGTGCTGCACCGGTCCCTCGACGCCGAGCGCGCGCAGCATCGCCGCACCACCCAACCCGAGCACCACTTCCTGACAGAGGCGATAGCGCGCGTCGCCACCGTAGAGCACGTGACTGAGCGTCCGATCGTACTCCGAATTCTCCGGCAGGTCGGTGTCGAGGAAATAAATCGGCACGATGTGGCCAGTGACGCCGCGCAGGTCGTAGCGCCACGGCCGCACCTCGACCACGCGCCCCTCGATCTCCACGCTCACCCGTTCGTCCAGCGGCGTCATCACCGACGCGGGGTCCCAGGCGACCTCGGATTCCCGTTGTGCGCCAGTACTGTCGAGATGCTGGCGGAAATAGCCCTTCCGGTAGAGCAGCGACACGGCCACAAGCGGCACGGAGAGATCGGCCGCCGACCGGAGCGTGTCACCGGCAAGCACGCCGAGACCGCCGCTGTAGGTGGGGATGGCCTGGCTGAGGCCGATCTCCATGGAGAAGTAGGCGACGGTCGGGGCGGATACGGACAGCGTCATGGCAACGGGGAGCAGCAACTTCCGGGGGGGAGCGGCGACGCGGGAAGTGCACGTCGCGCGGAGTCGTGCCCGGACGCCGAACAACCCGAGCCAAAGGTTGCGTGGCGCGCCCCCCGGGGAGGGGTAACGCGAACGCGGCGCGCTCGAGGCGCACCGCTCCGCACCCAGCCGAACTCAGCGGGCGTCGGAACCAAGCAGTGCGACAGGGAGACTATTCAGTAGCTCGCGGACTGGCAACGTCCCGGGTGGTCCGAACCGCGGTGCGACCGTGCTCCCGGTCATCTGGCACCGCCACGTGCGTGACTCGAGACCGGGCGGCATCCCGACCCAGCAGTCATCCCACACCTCCCCGACGGGCGCGGCGCCGCCGGTGAGCGTGTGCACGAGCCGCGGCGCGACCACGATCGCGGCCTCACCATCGGGGGCGCGGCGGGCGAACGCGACCACGCGATCCGCGTGAGCCCCGCCGATCTCCAGTGGCTCGTAGCTGCCCGCCGCGAACAGCGCTGGCCGCGCGCGACGGGCCTGCAGGGCGCGATGCACGACGTGCTGCTTGATCCGCCCGTCGGCGGCGTGCGCCACCAGTTCGCCGAGCCAGCTGTGTCGCCCCGCGTTGTCCGCGTGCCAGCCGCGTTCGAGCTCGGCCAGATGCGCCGCTCGGCGGACGAAATCCACCGGCCGCCGATTGTCCGGGTCGACGAGGGCCAGCATCCAGAGTTCGTCGCCCTGATAGAGATCGGGGACGCCGGGCATCGTGTACTGCAGGAGGGTGCGCGAGAGCGCGTTCCACCACCCCGACGGCGCGATCTCGCGGGCGAACCGGTCGATCGAGGCGAGGAACGGCGCCGAGCGCTGGGGGTCGAGCATGGCGTCGACCGCGGCGTCGAGGGCAGTCTCGAATGCCTCGTCAGGCTCGACCCAGCTCGACCGTTCGCGGCCCTCGCGAATCGCCTTGCGCATGTACGCCTTGGTGCGGGTGGCGATCTCCTCCAGCCGCACGGCGTCGGGAACGGCGGCGGCGCCCTGGGGGCCAGGCGCACCGTCCACCGGCCAGATGCCGAGCAACGACTGGTAGAGGAGGTACTCGGTGTTCACGTCAGGCACCATGCGCCGGCCCGCGCGTGCCCGCACCGCGCCGTTGGCCGCGCGCCATTCCGCCACGGCGGCCCGCCACCGATCGGGGGTCTCGCTCAACACGTCGAGCCGCGCGCGCGTGTCGGCGCTGCGCTTGGTGTCGTGCGTGGTCACGGCGATCATGCCGCGCGGCCAGTGCGCGGCACGGTCGGCGTTGGTCGCGTGAAAGTGCGTCACCGCGTCGCGAACCGGATGATCGGGATCCCCGCCGACCTCGTTGCGCGAGACGAGCGGCACGCGGCGGTAGAGCGCCGTATCCTCGACGCCCTTCGCCGCGGCGGGGCTGGTGACCTGCTGGAAACGCGAGACGAACCGTTGCCGGTCGCGCTCCACATCGTCGCCGAGGACTGGTGCGGTATCGCCAGGCACGAGGGCGCGGTCGAGCAGGTCGAGCGCACCCGGATCGGCGACCGCGCGCTGGCGGGCGATCGCGAAGGCGGTGTCGAGCACCCGCTGATCGTCGTCGTGGACGGCATCCCCCGGACGAAGATACGTGCGATAGACGGGCATCGCCGCGATCACCTCGGCCAGCGCGCCCTCCAGCGCCTGACGATCCGGGGCCGCGGGGCCGCCCGGTACGGTGACGCCGGCGACCACCGGCTCGAGCAGCCGCGTCAGGCGCGAGAGGTCCGAGGCGAGGGAGGTCCCCAGCACCAGCCGCTTCGCCTCGTGCGCGAGCTCCTCGAACGGCCGCGCGCCGCGCCCGCGACCGAGGATCGCCGCGTAGTCGGCCGCGACGCGATCCATCCCGTCGGCATCGACGAATAGCGCCTCGAGGAAGTTCAGCGCCTCGTAGCCGGTGGTTCCCGCGACCGGCCACGATGAGCGCACGACCTCGTCACCCAGCACGATCTTCTCGACGTAGACGGGCACCGGCGCGCCGCGCCGTTCGGCCGCGACGCGCGTGAGGCGCTCCAGATACGCCTGCGGATCGCGCAGTCCGTCGACGTGGTCCACGCGCAGCGCGTCGACAGTGCCGTCACCCACCCAATCGAGGATTCGTGCGTGCGTCTCGTCGAAGACAGTCGCACGCTCGGTCCGCAGCCCGACCAGTTCGTCGATGTTGAAGAAGCGGCGGTAGTTGATCTCACGAGCCGCCCGGCGCCAGTAGGCGAGGGCGTACGGCTGGGCATCGAGCAGGCGTCGCATGCGGGCCGGGCCCTCGTCTCCCTCGTGGTAGCCGGCGGCCGCGGCGGTGAGCGCGGCGGCGACGAGCGGGGCGCGCTCCATCAGCGCGCGCAGCTCCGTCGCGAGTCGTGCGGCATCCGCGAGGCGCCGCCCGCGCGCAGCGGTGTCGGGGGTATCGCGCGGCGGAAGGGCGCGCAGCCCATCGAGGACGGCGTCCAGCGCGGCAACGTCGGGGTGCGCCGCACCATGCGCGACGGCGAGTCCGGCGCGCGCACTCGCGAAGACTCGCGGCGCCGTGCGGGGGTCGAGTGGCAAGTCGTGCGTGTAGTAGCGCACACGCACCGCGCCGTCGCGAATCTCGAGATGGATCTCGCGGGCCGCGACGGCGTCGCCGACGCGCTGGCCGAGTACGGGGACGAACACGCGCCCGCGCAGATCCTCGTGGGGATCGTACCAGTCGACATCGAACCAGGCCGCATGGCGCGCCGCGCGGCCGTGCATCAACAGCTCGTCCCACGCTGGGTTCTCATGGCCGGTGGCCATGTGGTTCGGGACGATGTCGAGCAGGACGCCCATGCCATGCGTCCTCAGCGTCGCGACCAGCGCGGCCAGCGCGCGGTCGTCGCCGAGCTCGGGGTCGAGCTGCGTGGGGTCGGCGACGTCATAGCCGTGCGTGCTGCCGGCGCGCGACCGCAGAATCGGCGAGAGATAGACGTGCGAGGCCCCGAGCATGGCGAGATAGGGCACGATCGCGCGCGCATCGTCGAGTCGGAACGCGGCGCTCATCTGCAGCCGGCAGGTCGCACGCACCGGAACGGGGGGCGCGGGCAACGCTTGCCCGCCTGCGGCCCGGGCGACAGTGCCGGAGCGCGGCATCGTCGGCCCGGTCATCCGAGTGCCTCACGAACGCGCGGATCGGCCAGGATGCGCGCGAGGGGCAACCGCATCCGGCGCGTCCAGCTCTCATACTCGTCGTTGGCAACTCCCGGGACGTTCACCGGCTCCGTCTCCCCCGCCAGGTCATCGAGGCTGAGCCCGACGAGCGCGGCCGGCGAAGTGCGCAGCAGGCGGTGCGTGCCTCGCACGAGCAGCGCGACGTCGGTCGGGAGCACTGCGTCGCTGTCGGCCGCGCCTGACGACGCCGCCGCTGTCGGCTCGGCCGCGTGGAGTCGCGCGCCCTCGTCACCGGTCAGCGCGCCGTCGGCGACCAGGCGATCGACCAGCCGGCGTCGATCGCGCGCCCGCTCGGCTTGCTGGTCGGCGATCGCATCGTCAGGCACCAGGCCGAGCTCGTGCCGCAGCTCGAGGTCGCGCCCACGCCACCAGCCGGCTAGGGGGATGAGGTCGTGCGTGTTGACCGTCGCGAGCACGGGATGACGATAGGCATCGCGGCCGCGGAACCCGCCGTCGGCATCGCGTTCGAAGTAGAGCACCTGCGACGACAGCACGCCCCACCGCTCGAGCAGCCCGGGAAGCTCGGGCGGCACCGTGCCGAGGTCCTCGCCGACGACCACCGCTTCGTGGCGCATGCTCTCCAGGGCGAGGATCCCGAACAGGTCATCGGCGGGAAAGGCGACATAGCCGCCCTGGGTGCCCTCGAAGCCGTGCGGAATCCAGTACTGCCTGACGAGCCCGAGCACGTGATCGATCCGGAGCGCGCCGGCATGCCGGAACGCCGAGCGCAGGAGAAGCGTCCAGTAGCGAAAGCCCTGCTCCCGCAAGCGATGCGGATTGAGCGGGGGAAGTCCCCAATCCTGCCCCTGTTCGGCCAGCGCGTCAGGCGGCGCGCCGATGCTCACCCCGCGCGCGAGGCTCCGGTCAAACGCCCACGCATCGCTCCCCCCACCTGACGAGCCGATGGCCAGGTCCTGGTAGAGCCCGATGCGCATCCCCGACCGCCGCGCGACGGCGGCGACCTCCGCGAGCTGCCGGTCGAGCTCGAACTGCACCCACCGGTGGAAGTCCACACGTTCGGCCAATTCCGCGCGCGCCGCGGGGACTCCCGGGCCATCGGCCGTGGCGATGTCGACCGGCCATTCACGGAACCAGGCGGCGCCGCCCCGGTCACGACGCCGCTCGTCCAGCGCCACGAAGGTGGCGTGATCGTCGAGCGCGCTGCCCATGGCCGCACGATAGTCGGCATAGGCGCGACCGCGCGGCGAGCTGGTGTCGCGGTGGTGGGCGACGAAGGCCGCGTGCAGCAGCTCGAGCACGCGGGCCTGCAGCGCGGCCGTCTCCTCGTAGGCGACCCGCCCGGACGCACGCAGACGGTCGACTGTTCGCGCCACGTCGCAATCGGCGAGCACGGCGCGCACCTCTTCGCTTTCGGTCAGTTCGGGTACCGCGGTCACGTCGAGATAAACCGGATTCCGAAAGAGGCGACTGACCGGGCTGTAGGGGCTCACGTCGTGCCCTCGGTTCCAGAGCGCGTGCAGCGGGTTCACCCCGACGAAATCGGCGCCCGCTTCAGCCGCGAACTCCACGACGTCGCGGAGGTCCGAGAGATCCCCGATTCCCCAGCCGTCCCCGCCACGCACCGTGTAGAGATTGGCGACGATCCCCCACGCCCGCCCTTCCGCCTCCCGCGTCCAGCACCGCGCCGGTGAGACGATCAATCGCTGTGTGCCCGTTCGGGCGCCGTCGGCGGTCGTCAGCTCCACCTGCAGCGTGTAGTATCCGGGAGCGGGCAACTCGGCCAACTCGATCTCCGCCCGTCCGTCGGCGGTCACGCGGTCTACAGTGCCGCCGCCCGCCCGACCGTCGAAATACGGATCGCCGTCGTCGGCGCGAATGGTGGCACGCCACAGTGCTCCCGCCAGCTCGTGCGGCGCGAGCCGAAGCGGGATCCGGCGCGCACGGGCATCACCCGCCCGCGCGACGCGAGCGGGTTGGACCATCGCGGCAATCTCGCGCGCGTCCCACGCCGCCAGCGAGGCGTCGGCCGCGGCCCCGTCGCTCGCATCGAAGCCCATCACGGCGAGCAGCGCGACACGCGTCTCGTCAGGCGTGTCGTGCCACGTCCCCTCGTGATCGTAATACCCCGCGAGAATCCCTGCGCGATCGGCCAGACGGTCGAGCGCAGACGTCACGCCGACTCCTCCTCGAGGATCACGGCCGCCAACGGCGGAAGCGCCAGTTCGATGCTCCGCTCGAAGCCATGAAAGGGTGCGTCGTCCACGGTGATCCGGGCGGCCACCTCGTACCCACTCCCGCCGAACCGCGGATCGTCGGAGCAGAGACGGACGCGATAGGCGCCCGTGCCCGGCACGCCGAACCGATACCGAGCCCGCGGGGTCGGCGTGAAGTTCAGCGCAACCACCGCGTGCCGCTCGCCGTCCTGCCGGACGTACGCGGCCACCGCGTTCTCACGATCCGCACAGTCGATCCAGGTGAAGCCGCTCGGCTCGTAGTCCAGCTTCCAGAACGCCGGCGTATCCGCGTACAGCGTGCCCAGTTCGGACACGAACGACTCCATGCCGGCATGCAGCGGCTGCTCGCGCAGGTGCCAGTCGATGCTGACATCGTGGTTCCACTCGTGCCGCTGCGCGATCTCGCCGCCCATGAACAGCAGTTGCTTCCCCGGACGCGTGTACATGTAGGCGTAGAGGAGCCGAAGGTTGGCGAACTTCTGCCAGTCGTCGCCCGGCATCTTGTCGACGAGGGAGTGCTTGAGATGCACGACCTCGTCGTGCGAGAGCGGCATGATGAACCGCTCGCTGTATTCGTAGACCATCGCGAACGAGAGCTCGCCCAGGTGATGGCCGCGCCAGAGCGGATCTCGCTCGAAGAAGCGCAGGGTGTCGTTCATCCACCCCATGTTCCACTTGAAGGAGAAGCCCAGCCCCCCGGTCGCCGCCGGACTCGTTACCCCCGGCCACGCCGTCGATTCCTCGGCGACCGTGAAGCAGCCCGGCGCGTCCTCGCGCACGACGTCGTTCATCAGGCGGAGAAAGGCCACCGCATCGAGATTCTCGCGGCCACCCTCGCGATTGCGCAGCCACTCTCCCGCCTTGCGGCTGTAGTCGAGGTAGAGCATCGACGCGACGGCATCGACGCGCAGCGCATCGACGTGGAATTCGAGCAGCCAGTACAGCGCGTTCGCGACGAGGAAATTGCGGACCTCGTTGCGCCCATAGTTGAAGATGTGTGTTCCCCAGTCGGGATGATCGCCAAGGCGGGGGTCGGCATGCTCGAACAGCGCCGTGCCGTCGAAGCGGCGAAGTGCCCACGCGTCCTTCGGGAAATGCGCCGGCACCCAGTCGAGAATCACACCCAGCCCGGCCTGATGGCACACGTCGACGAAGTAGCGAAAGTCGTCAGGCGTTCCGTAGCGGGAGGTCGGGGCGAAGTAGCCCGAGACCTGGTAGCCCCACGAGCCGCCGAACGGGAACTCCGACACCGGCATCAGCTCGATGTGTGTGAACCCCAGTCCGCGCGCGTGCGCCGCCAGACGCGGGGCGATCTCGCGGTAGGTGAGCGACCGGTCGTCCTCCTCCGGAATCTTCGCCCACGATCCGAGGTTGACCTCGTAGATCGACATTGCTTCGCGGTGCGGATCGCGCGTTGGGCGGGCCTCCATCCACTCGATGTCGCCCCAATCGTACTGATCATCGGCGACGACCACCGCCGCGTGGGCCGGCGGCAGTTCGAAGCAGCGGCCGAATGGGTCGGTCTTGACGAAGATAGTGTCGTCAGGCCCGACGATCTCGTACTTGTACAGATCGCCGTCGATCACGCCCGGAACGAACAGTTCCCAGACACCGCCCGACCCCATCGACCGCATGGGATAGATGCGCCCGTCCCACCGACAGAAATGCCCGACCACGCTCACGCGGCGTGCATTGGGGGCCCAGACGGTAAACCGCGTCCCGATCACCCCGCCGACGGTCATCAGATGGGCGCCCATCGCGTCCCACAGGCGTCGATGCGTCCCCTCGCCGAACAGATGCAGGTCGAGCGGACCGATGGTCGGGGCGAACCGGTACGGATCGTCCCGCTCCCACGCGTCGCCGTTGGCGAAGCGGAAGCGGATCCGGTACGCGAGGGGAAGATCCGCGTCAGGCACGAGACGCGCGAACAGCCCCCCGCCCAACGGCGCCATTTCGAGCGTCTCGCCGCCGAGGAGCAGCGTGCACTCCGTGGCGTCCGGATGGAAGGCCCGCACCACCGCACCCTCGTCCGCCACGTGGGCACCGAGCACCGCGTGCGGCTCGGCGTGTCGTGATGCATGCAGGCGAGCCAGGTGATCCGCATGAGGCAGCGGACCTGGCGCCGGTCCGCTGGCTCCGGCCGGTGGTGTCTGGTGTTGCGGTACGGTCATTTCTCTCTCCTTCCGTCGCGCGTGACGCGGCCGCGCGTGGCGGCAGCCATCGCCACCGTCTGCAGCGATGTCTTGGATTCCAGGATATACGAGACGAGCACGAGCGAGTGGGGCGCCATCGGGATGCCATCCTCCTGCGCCTCACGCGGTCCGTCGACGGCCGTATCGACAACGATCATCCAGCGCCCCTCCTCCTCCATCTCGGGCAGGACGAACCGCTCGACGTTGTTGCCTCCGTTGACGAGCAGGAGCATCGTGTCTCCTTCCATCGGACGGCCACGATCGTCGGTCTCGTCGGTCGCGCCGCCGTGGACCAGCATGCCGAGCGTGTGCAACCGCGAGGTGTGCCAGTCCTTCTCCGCGAGCTCGCGGCCGTCGGTGCGCAGCCAGGTGACGTCTTTCATCCCTGTCTCGCTCAGCTCCGCGCCCCGGAAGAAGTGGCGGCGGCGCAGCACGGGATTCGAATGCCGCACGGCAAAGACGTGTCGGGTGAAATCGAGCAGCTCGTCCTGCCACGGCTCGAGATCCCAGTCGATCCAACTCACCTCGTTGTCGAGTGCGTACGCATTGTTGTTGCCATGCTGCGTCCGCCCGAGCTCATCACCGTGCGACATCATCGGTACGCCCTGAGAGAAGGCGAGCGTGGCGATGAAGTTCTTCATCATGCGGATACGGATCTCGCGTACGGCCGGGTCGTTCGTCGGCCCCTCGACACCCCAGTTGCGACTGATGTTGTCATTGTGACCGTCGCGATTCTCCTCGCCGTTCGCCCAGTTGTGCTTCCCCTCGTAGCTGACGAGATCACGCAGCGTGTAGCCATCGTGGGCGATGACGAAGTTCACGCTCGCGTACATCGACCGATCGCTCCACCGATAGAGGTCGCTCGACCCCGCCAGTCGTGAGGCGAGCTCGGGCACGTTCCCCGGATCGCCCTTCCAGAAGTGGCGCACGGCGTCGCGATACTTCCCGTTCCACTCGGCCCAACGAATCGGGAAGTTGCCGAGCTGGTAGCCGCCTGGTCCCACGTCCCACGGCTCGGCGATCAGCTTGACCCCGTTCAGGACGGGATCCTGGTGGATCGTGTCGAAGAAGGTACCCAGCCGGTTGACGGCGTGCAGCTCACGGGCGAGCACCGGCGCCAGGTCGAACCGGAAGCCGTCGACGTGCATCTCCGTCACCCAGTACCGCAGCGAATCCATGATCAACTGGACCGTCCGGGCGTGGAGCATGTTGAGGCTGTTGCCCGTGCCCGTGTAGTCCATGTAGTGGCGCTGGTCGTCAGGCATCAGACGGTAGTACGCCTTGTTGTCGATCCCCTTCAACGACAGCGTCGGCCCGAGGTGGTTGCCCTCGGCCGTGTGGTTGTACACGACGTCGATGATCACCTCGATGCCGGCGGCGTGCAGCTTCTTCACCATGCTCTTGAACTCGTACACCTGGCTCGCCAGTCCGCCGGTCGAGTAGCGCACGTCGGGGGCGAAGAAGCCGATCGAGTTGTAACCCCAGTAATTCGTCTGCCCGCGTTCGGCGAGGTGCCGGTCGACGGCGAAGTGGTGCACCGGGAGCAGCTCGACCGCGGTCACGCCGAGCGAGAGCAGGTGATCGATCACCGGCTCCGACGCGACGCCCAGATAGGTGCCGCGAAAGCGCTCCGGGACGTCGGGATGCTGGATGGTCAATCCCTTGACGTGCGCCTCATAGATCACCGTGCGGTTCCACGGCGTGCGCGGCGGTCGGTCGTCGCCCCACGTAAACGCCTGGTCGACGACGACACTCTTCGGCATCCCGGCCGCGCTGTTCGAGTCCGACGGCTCCAGATCCTCGCCCGGGCTCCCGATCTTGTAGGCGAACAGCGCGTCGCTCCACTTGATTGGCCCACTGATCGCCTTCGCGTACGGATCGATCAGCAGATTATTGGGATTGAACCGATGCCCCTCGTGCGGAGCGTAGCGGCCGTGGACGCGGTAGCCGTAGAGCTGCCCCGGGCGCACATCCGGCAGGTAGCAGTGCCAGATCTGGTCGTCGCGCTCGCGAATCGGGATGCGGAGGCTCTCCTCGGCGTCCCCCGCCTTATCGAACAGACACAGCTCGACGCCGGTGGCGTTCTCGCTGAAGAGGGCGAAATTGACGCCGGCGCCGTCCCAGGTGGCGCCGAGCGGGTATGGATGGCCTGGCCAGACGCGCATCAGCGAGTCTCCGGCGCGCGCACGAGGCGCGGTCGCTTGTCGAACGGTGTGAATGTCATAGGACCGGTATGATCGCAAAGGCGAGGCCGTGCGCCGAAACGCTGGCGCGTACGACGGCAGCGCGAGCCACCGTCGCCTAACGCGGCGCGGGCCCGTTGCGCGGGCTACCGAGGAGGCGCCCGATCCCGCGCAGCGGAATCCAGGCCCACGACGGGCGATTGTTGAGCTCGTACGCGAGCTCGTAGAATACCTTCTCCGTCTCGAACAGGGCGAGCAGCCGGTCGCGCGCGTCGGGATCCTCGGGGAGCAGCGCGGGATCGGCATCGGGCGCGAACAGATAGCCGTCGAGAAAGGCGTCGCGCGCGGCGCGTTCCCACCGCGCGAGCCGCTGCTCCACGAGCCCATTCGTGCCGACCCCCCCGACCTCGGCGGCGGCCGTCGCGGCGGCGTAGGCGAACGACCGGAGCATCCCCGCGACGTCGCGGAGCGCCGAGGTGCGGGCGCGGCGTTCGGCCAACAACCGCGCCGGCTCCCCCTCGAAATCGCTGATCCAGTACGTGCCCTCGGCGTCGCGGAGCACCTGGCCGAGATGGAAATCCCCGTGATGGCGGATGCGGATCCCGGGTCGGCCGCCGATGGCGCCGGCGAAGTCGTCGAGATCGGTGACGACCTCGGCGCGGCGGCGCAGCACCGCGTCGGCAATCGCCGCGGCCCCGCCGGGGATCGCGTCCTCGGCACGCCGCGCCGCCAGCAGATCGAGCGTGTCAAACGCCTCGCGGCGCGCGCGGTCCACCCAACCCGCCACGTCGTCGACATCGGCGTCCGCGGGCGTGAATGCGACATCCTCGCGGTCGGCGGCCAGCGCGTCGTGCATGTCGCGCGTGATCTCGCCGAGCCAGTGGATGTCGTCGGCGAACGGGTTGTCCGGCTCGCCCTCGCCCGGGGCACCGATGTAGGCCCGCGCCTGCTTCACGGCTTCGGTCCAGGCGTCGCGCGCGTGCGGCACGAGTGACTGGAGCATTCCGGTCACCACCGACGCCCCGCGCACATCCTCGACCCGCAGCACGCCGAGCAGCGGTGGGGTATAGGCGAAGTTGCGGACGCGCGTGAGGTAGCGGGTGACCTCGACGTCCGGATGCTCCCCTGCTTCGAGGCGGCGATAGAGCTTGAGGATCGCGCGCTTCCCGAAGCGGATGGAGCTGTTGCTCTGTTCCCCGCTGGCGGCCGTCGGCGGCTCGATGGCGAGCGGGGCCACGTCGGCGCCCGCTTCGACGGCAAACCGCCAGGTGGCGTTCTCGTCGCCCTGCGTCAGGCCGGCAGCGAACGCCGCCCCGAGGCGACGGCCGAGCTCGGGATCGGTTGCGCCGTCGGAGAGCCACCAGGCGGCGGCCGACGGCGTGTCGTCAGGCGTCGACTCCACGGCGATGCGTGCGATCGCGCCGCGGGGCGGATCGTCGGCCCCCCGCACGACCAGCGGTAGCTGGTAGCGTTCCACCCGTCCGTCCGCCAACTCGACCTCGAGACGGGTGAGCGCGACGCCGGCAACCGCCGCATCCGCGGTGGCCGCGGGCGGTAGCAGGACGAGATCGAGCACGCGCGCGGCCACCACGGTGGTGCCTTTCGCGCCGAACCAGCGCTGCTCCGGCAGCCAGCGCGCCAGGGTGCCTGACGACAACGCGTGCAGTGCGTCGAGCGTCAATGCATCCACCGGACTGGGCACCGTGACCGTGATGCCCACCGTCGCGCGATCGTCTCGATCACTCATGCAGACCCCTTCGCTGTCGTCGGTGCCGATATCGCCCTCGTCGCCTGCGTGGCGTCGTCGGTCTCCGCCCCCGACTTGTCGAGCCGGAACCAGAAGAAGGTGTGCGGTCCGAGGGTCAGAAAGTACGGCAGCTGGCCAATCTTCGGGAACGGGGCGCCGCTGTACAGCTCCACCGGCGTGTACCCCTCGAACGCGCTCAGCTCCAGCTCGACCGGCTGCGCATAGCGCGAAAGGTTGTTCACGCAGAGGATCGTCTCGTCCTCGTAGCGACGCAGATAGACGAGCACGTGCAGGTTACCGCAGCGCAGCGGCGTGAACGTGCCGCGTCCGAACGCGCGGTACTGCTGGCGAACGGCGAGCGTTCGCCGCATCCACCGGAGGAACGACGTTTTCGTGCGTTCCTGCGCCTCGACGTTCACCGCCATGTAGCCGTAAGGCATGTCGGTGATGACGGGGCTGTAGAGGGCGGCGGAGTCGGCCTCAGAGAAGCCGGCGTTCTTGCCGTCGTTCCACTGCATCGGCGTGCGGACGCCGTTCCGATCGCCGAGGTAGATGTTGTCACCCATCGCGATCTCGTCGCCGTAGTAGATGATCGGCGTCCCCGGCATGGAGAAGAGCAGTGCGTTCATCAGCTCGATCTGGCGACGGCCGCCGTCCATCAGCGGCGCGAGGCGCCGCCGGATCCCGACGTTGATGCGCATGCGGAGATCGCCCGCATACTCCGAATACATGTAGTCCCGCTCCTCGTCGGTCACCATCTCGAGCGTGAGCTCGTCGTGGTTGCGCAGGAAGATGGCCCACTGGCAGCTCTCCGGAATGGCCGGCGTCTGCTCCATGATCTCGACGATCGGCGTGTAGTCTTCCTTGCGCAGCGCCATGTACATGCGCGGCATCAGGGGGAAGTGGAACGCCATGTGACACTCGTCGCCATCGCCGAAGTAGGGGCGCACGTCAGGCGGCCACTGATTCGCCTCGGCCAGGAAGATCCGTCCCGGGAACTCGGCGTCCAGCGCGGCGCGCAGCTCCTTCAGCACGTCGTGCGTCTCGGGCAGGTTCTCGCAGTTGGTGCCGTCGCGCTCGATCAGATACGGGATGGCATCCAGCCGCAGTCCGTCCACGCCGAGACGCAGCCAGAAGTGCATCACCTCGATGATCGCCGCCCGCACGGCGGGATTGTCGAAGTTGAGATCGGGCTGATGACTGAAGAAGCGGTGCCAGAAGAACTGTTCGGCCACCGGGTCCCAGGTCCAGTTCGACGTCTCGGTATCGGTGAAGATGATGCGCGTCCCGCTGTACTTGTGCGGATCGTCGCTCCAGACGTAGAAGTCCCGCTCCGGCGATCCCTTCGGCGCGCGGCGCGCGCGCTGAAACCAGGGGTGCTGGTCGGAGGTGTGATTGATGACCAGCTCCGTGATGACCTTCAGGTCACGCCGGTGCGCTTCGGCCATGAACGCCTTGAAGTCGTCCAGCGTCCCGTATGTCGGATTGATCGCCTCGTACAGCGCGATGTCGTAGCCGTCATCACGCAGCGGGGAGGGATAGAACGGCAGGAGCCAGAGCGCGTTGACGCCCAGCGACTGGATGTAGTCGAGCTTCTCCATCAGTCCGCCGAAATCGCCATAGCCGTCGCGGTTGCTGTCGCGGAACGACTTGACGTGGACCTGATAGATGACGGCGTCCTTGTACCAGAGAGCGTCTGCGCTCACAAGCGCTGTCTCCGTGCGAGAGAAGTGGAGGGAACGGCGGGAATGATCATGCGGAGGATGCGCCGATCGGAGCGCCTGACGCGCCCCGATCGGCATGACGCGTCACGGTCAGCGCACGATGCGGAAGACGTGCCCCGGCTCGATCGCGGGATCGAGTCGGATGTAGTTGCGCGCACCGCGCCACGTGTAGCGCGCGCCCGTCAACAGATCCTCCACGTCGTACGGCTGCTGCGGATCGAGACCGAGCAGGTCCGGTGGCGTGTGCACCATGGTGGTCTGCGCGGTGTGCGGATCCAGGTTGACGGCGATCAGGAGATCGTCAGCCCCATCCGGCGCCCGCTTGGTGAACCAGAGTACCTCGGGGTTTTCCGAGAGCTGGAACTGCAGATTGTCGGCCCGCTGCAGCGCCGGCTGCGCGCGACGGATCGCGTTCAACCGTCGAATGTCCGGATCGAGGTTCCCGGCGGCAGTATAATCACGCTGCCGGAGCTGGTACTTCTCCGAATCGAAATACTCCTCGCTTCCGGGGCGCACCGCGACGTTCTCGCTCAACTCGTAGCCGCTATAGATGCCGTACAGCGGACTCAATGTACCCGCCAGCAACAGGCGAAGCCGGAACGCCCCCCGCCCCCCGTGCTGCAGGAACTCGTGCAGTATGTCCGGCGTGTTCGCGAACAGGTTGCCGCGATAGTACTCCAGCACCTCGGGGGTGGAAAACTCGGTCAGGAACTGCCGAAGCTCCTCCGTGGTGTTCTTCCACGTGAAGTACGTGTACGACTGCGTGAAGCCGAGCTTCGCCAGGCCGAGCAGCTTGTTCGGGCGCGTGAACGCCTCGGAGAAGAAGACGACGTCCGGGTGGCGTGCCTGCACCTCGGCGATCGCCCATTCCCAGAACTGGAACGGCTTCGTGTGCGGGTTGTCGACGCGAAACGTCTTCACGCCATGCTCGACCCAGTAGAGGATCGCGTCGCGACAGGCGGCCCAGAGTGCCTCGCGGTCGTCCGTCCAGAAGTTGATCGGGACGATGTCCTGATACTTCTTCGGCGGGTTCTCCGCGTACATGATGGAGCCGTCGGGCCGGATCGTGAACCAGTCCGGGTGCTCCGTCACCCACGGATGATCGGGAGCGCACTGCAGGGCGAAGTCGAGCGCGATCTCCATCCCGAGCGCGTTGGCGCGCGAGACGAACCGGTCGAAGCCGTCGATCGTGCCGAGGTCGGGATGCACGGCCGTGTGTCCGCCCTCGGCGCTTCCGATCGCCCAGGGACTCCCGACGTCGTCCGGGCCGGGGGTCAGTGTATTGTTCGGCCCCTTCCGGAACTGGCGTCCGATCGGGTGAATCGGCGGGAGATACACGACGTCGAAGCCGAGCTCGGCCAGCCGCGGCAGCGCCTCTTCGGCATCGCGGAACGTCCCGTGGCGACCGGGTTCCGGGGCCGTCGATCGCGGGAAGAGCTCGTACCAGGAGGCGAACGCGGCGCGCTCGCGGTCGACCCGCACCGGGAAGAGTTGCCGCGCGCTGGTCAGGTCGCGCGGCACGGCGTGCGTCTCGACGAGCCGCGCCAGATCATCGTCGAGCGCGATCGCCACCCGGTCGGCCGACGGCAGCGTCTCGTCGCGTAGCCGCGTGGCGGTGTTCATCAGGCGCGACCGCTCCGCGCTGAAGCGCATCCGCCGGGCGATCTGATCGAGCTGTTCGGCGGCCTCCAGCAGTTCCAGCCGAACATCCTGATCGGCGCCGACCTTGGCCGTGGTGCCCCGGCGCCAGGTCGCGAACACGTCGGTCCAGGCGTCGACCGTGAACTCCCATCGGCCGATGCGGTCCAGCGCGAACGCACCCGTCCACTGGTCGCTGGCGAAATCGTAGGTCATCGGGCTGACGCGCCAGCCATCCTCGCCGGGCGCACGGAAGCGGACCCGCGCGCCGAGGATGTCGTGTCCGTCGCGAAAGATCGCGGCCGACACGTCACACCGCTCGCCGATCACGCGCTTGGGGGCGTAGCGCCCGGCGTCGACGACAGGGGTCACCTGCTCGATGACGATCGGTTCTGGCGCGGGAAGGTCGCCGCCGGTGGACCGGCTGGCGCGGCTGTCGCGGCTGGCGCTCCGGGTGGATGGTCGTTTGGTGGTCATGAAATCGGGGCAGAAGTTCAGCGAGGTCGCGGCCAACGGGGCGGCGGTGTCGCGCGAACGGCTCACTCGCGCCACGGATGCCCCGGTGCGCGCAGATTCGATCGGGACGGTGAAGGCCGGAAACAACGAAGCTGGACGGCGTGCTGCCGTCCAGCTCGTGCCGAGTCACGGCTCGGTCACCTACCCGCGCATGCACCGTGCCGGACCGTCAGCACACGGTCGGCCTCGAGCGTACCGGCCGCCGATTCCACGCATGGTCGGAACGGCGGTCCCCGCATCAGGCCACGATCAACGACGCGAGCCGCGAATCGGCCCGGACGCTCCGCCAAGCGACCAGGTGCCGGCGAACTCGTTGCCGGTAACCGTCAACTGCATCGTCACCTCGCCCTGCTCGCTGCCGCCGACCAGCGTGACGACCTGCCCCTGCACCGAAACGCGGGTCACGGGCGTGTTGGGGAGGGCCGAATTGGTGATCACCCCGGTCCACCGGCCATCGACCCGGTTCAGCTCGAGCGTCCCGGAGAGCGGCTGCCCCTGCGCCTCGGCCGTATAATCCCACACCCCTGCCGGGTCGACGGCTGGCGTCGGAGCCGGAGCGGGAGTCGGCGCGGGCGCCTGGCTCGGTGAGGGCGCTGCCGGCGGCGATTGTGCGGGCGAGTTCTGCATGCTCGAACGCGCGCATCCTCCAAGGAGGATACCTGCCACGAGGATCGAGAGAAGCTTCACGGAATTCTCCAGGAGTGAGGTGCGGCGCGGCCGTCGAGGCGCGGTCGGTCGGGTCGCCTGACAGCGTTATTCGGCCAAATTGTGCACCGTCCCCTACCCCTGTCAACGCGAATCGATGCCGGTGGCCGCACCATCGGCTGCACGCGCGACCGGAGCGAGCGACACGAACGAGCGACGCCCCGCCGGTGAAGGCGGGGCGTCGGGACCGGCGGGGAAACGCCCAGCGTCAGCTCACGACCACGCGGCGACGGCGGCGGCGGCGCTTCCGGTCGCGGAGGAGCGCGATTCCGGCCGCGATCGCCGCGATGCCGACGGCGAGGAGCAGCGGGAGGTGCGACGCCGTGTTCGGCGCCAGGATCCCCGCCGCCTCGACGGGGAGCGGCACAGACGCGGGAAGCTCGGCGACGATCACCGGTTGCTCGCTCATCTCGGCCACCACTGGGCGGAACGGCATCGCCGGTTGCAGCGCGCTGCCGAGCGGAACGCCGGCGACGAGGGCGAGCCCCGCCGCGCCAATCGCGGCCCATCCGGTGCGCGAGGGACGCGGCGCGTTCGGCGCCCCGGGTGGGTTTGATCCCGGCGGACCGCCGGGCGTACCGGGCGGCGTGCCAGGGGGCGGACCCACCGGCGGCACCCAGGGCGGATCGACGGGGCGGGTGGTGCATTGGCACCCGGCGGGGGCATTGGGCGCGAGCGTCCCCGGCGTGCCCTGCTGCAGCGGTGGGCCGTCCTGCCCCCGCAGGGCGACGCCCTGCGCCATCGCGGCCGTCGGTGCCCCCAGCGCGACCACGCCAGCGAGCAGTACACCCCGCATCTGTCTCATCGCCTGCATCGCGTCCATGCGAATATCCCGCGTCGATCGTGACCCGTCCACCGTGACGGGACCTGGTGCGCCATCCTGGCCACCAGGGCGTTCTGCTGCGACCCCACAGAAGCAGGGTGCGGACCGCGCCGGGGCCCACCGTCGACGCACGGCGGCCGGAACGGAACCCGCCGCCGGATCCGATACCGCAGTAGTTACGTAACCCGTTGCCGCTTGGTATCTTGCGTTGGCTGGTCTGCCGCGCGTCCGGCGTCCGCCGCGCAGCTCCGTGGACCCGAACGGTCGCGCCACGTGCTGGCACGAGCGACCTCAGCCGTTGCGGCGGCGCGACGCATGGTGCCACCCTCGTGGACTTCGCGCAACAGCGCTCTCGCGGTGGAACATGCCGGAGTTCGCGACGGTGTCGTGGTGAGCCCCGGGCTGCGCCGGGAGCTATGGGCTTGGGTAGCGTTGGCATCCCCGTAGGGGGAGCGCAGCGAGTGGGCTTCCACTATTCATAGGCCGGCTATGCGCAAGGAGGAGCCCGCCCGGACACTCGCGCCTCGCGGGCTCCTGCGGAGTGACAACGCTGGCGAGATGAACACTGCCCCCTGAACTCCCCCAGCCCAGAATCCGGAGCGCCCACAGCCCGTGCGTCGCTCGCTCGTTCCAGCCACTCCCCTCGACGACGCGCACGGCGTAGTCTGAAGGGTCTCTCACCCCGCCGCCCCGTCGTGATTCGCGTTTCCGGTCTGACCAAGCTCTACGGTGATCTCGTCGCGGTGAGCGACCTGTCCTTTGCCGTCGAACCGGGCGAGGTACTCGGCCTCGTCGGACCCAATGGCGCCGGGAAGACGACCACGCTCCGCTGCCTCGCCGGCATTATCGCCCCGTCCGGCGGGACGGTGGAGATCGCCGGCATCCCGCTCGGCACGCGCCCAGTCGAAGCCAAACAGCGACTCGCCTTCATCCCCGACGAGCCGCACCTGTTCGAGTACCTCACGGTCGAGGAACACCTCCGCTTCGTTGCACGGCTCTACGGGGTGACGGACGCCGCGGCGCGCAGCCGCGATCTGCTGTCCGAGCTCGAGCTCGAGGAAAAGCGGGCCGCCCTCCCCGGCGAGCTGTCGCGCGGGATGCGGCAGAAGCTCGCCATCGCCTGCGGGCTCCTGCACGATCCGCAGGTGGTGATCCTCGACGAACCGCTCACTGGCCTCGATCCAGGCGGCATCCGGAAGATGAAGGCGACGATCCGCGCCCGCGCGGCAGCGGGCAGCTCGATGATCCTCAGCTCGCATCTGCTGCACCTGGTTGAGGAGGTGTGCGACCGGGTGCTCGTCGTGCGGGGCGGTGAGCGCGTGGTGCACGGTACGATCGCCGAGATCATGGCCGAGCGTCCGGAAATGGCCGGCCGGTCGCTCGAGGACGTCTTCCTCGCCCTGACGGGCGGCGACGGCAGCGGCGGCCCCGTCGGCGTGCGCCCGACCCCGATCAACGTGCCCGAGATCCCGGACTCGCGATGACCGGCCCGCTCACGCCGACTCCACTCAACGATCCGTGGGCGCCGCGGGAGCCGCTGGTCCCGCTCACGGTCGAGCCGCCCGACGACCCCGCGTGGACCGACCGGCGCGGTGGCGTGACGGGCGCCGTGGTGTACCTGACGCTCCGCAGCGCCGTCAACCGATTCACCCGCCAGCTCCAGCGTCTCCGCAGCCCGCGCACGATCATCGCCCTCGTGGTGGTGGTCCTCTACGGCTGGACGCTGCTCTTCTCGGCGGATCCGGGAACGCTCGACCGCCCCGGAATCCTCTCGTCCGACACCGCCGCCCGCCTCGTCACCCTCGGCGTATTCCTGAGCTCGGCATACTACTGGATCATCGGGAGCGAGACGCGGGCGCTGAATTTCACGCCCGCGGAGGTGCAGTTTCTCTTCGCGGCGCCGCTGACGCGCCAGCAACTGGTGCGCTACCGCCTGCTCCGCGCCCAGGCGGTGATCTTCGTCTCGGTCCTGATCTGGACCTTCTTCCTCCGCCGCACGGGGGACGGGGTGGACCTGATCCTCCGCCCGATCGCGCTCTGGGTGCTCTTCTGCACCACCTACCTCCACCGACTCGGCGCAACATTGGTCCGGGTGGGGACAGTCGGACACGGCGGCGCCGGTGTCCGGCGCCTCGGCATCCCGCTGGCGCTCTTCGGCGCGTCGGCCGTGGCAGTGCTCTGGAGCGCGTTCCAGGCGTGGCCGGCGAGTGGCATCCGCGTCATCGGCGACCTCGCCCCGATGATCGAGCGGATGACCAGCGCACCCGCCGCGGCCATCGCCCTCCTCCCCGCGCGACTGGTGGTCGCGCCGGTCTACGCCACGACCACGGCGGAATGGATGGCGGCCATCGGACCGGCGCTGCTGCTCGTGGTGCTCCACTTCGTCTGGGTAGTGCGCACCGACAGCGCTTTCGAGGAATCGGCCGCCACCGCCGCGGCGGCCCGGGCGACGCGGGTGACACAGCTCCGGACGGGCGCCCCCGGACCGGGCGGACTCGCCCGCCGCCTGACGGCGCGGCTTCCGCTCGCCCCCACCGGCCAGCCGGCGGTGGCGATTCTCTGGAAGAACATGCTCGGCGGACTCCGCACCGAAAAGCTGATGATCTTCATCATCATCCTGCCGCTGATCGCCGTCGGGCTCTTCCTGGCGCGCGACGCGATGGTACCGCGCGTACGCACCACGGTGGCCGGGATGGCGACGGCGTGGGCGCTGATGGCACTCGCGCTCGGGCCGAGTTGGGTGCGGTCGGATCTGCGGCGCGATCTGCTCAAGCTGGATCTCCTGCGGAGCTGGCCGCTGGCCGGCGACGCGGTGGTGGGCGCGTCGATCGCGTCGTCAGCGCTGCTCCTCTCGGTGCTCCAGTTCGCCACCTGGCTGATCGTCATCGCGGCCACCGGCGACCTGCTCATCGCGCGCTTCGGCCCGACGCTGTTCGCCGCCGGGGCGGTGGCGATGGTCGTCGCGCTCCCGCCGATCAACCTGATCACGTCGACGATCCATAACGGGCTCGCGCTGCTCTTCCCCGCCTGGGTGCACCTGGGGGCCGAACGCCCGTCGGGGTTCGAGGCGATGGGGCAGCTGTACGTGATGCTGCTGGCGACGGTAGTGCTCCTCCTCGTGCTGCTCGCCTTGCCCGCGGGCGCGGCGATGGGTGTCCACTGGCTGCTCGAGGCCACGCTGGGTGCCTGGGCACTGCCGCTCAGCGCGGCGGCAGCCGGGCTGGTGGTGCTGTTCGAGGTCTGGATGGCGGTGGACTGGCTCGGCGGCGTGTACGAGCGCACCGAGCCCACCGCGATCGGCGCCGCCTGACGACGAGGACCGGCCGCGATGTCGACACGATCGTCGCTTCCCCCCTCGGCGCCGGCGGCGCGGCTGATCGAGCCGGGCACGCCGCTGGTGATCGGCCATCGCGGCGCCAGCGCGCACGCGCCCGAGAACACGATCGTCGCGTTCGCGCTCGCGCTCGAACAGGGCGCCGACGCGCTCGAGATGGACGTCCGCGTCACGCGTGACGGCACGGTGATCGTGCTCCACGACGCCTCGCTCGACCGCACCACCGGCGGCAGCGGTCTCGTCTCCGGCCTGACGACGCGCGAGGTGTGCGCACCCGACGCGGGCGCGCGCTTCACCGCGGACGGCGGCGCGAGCTATCCCTACCGCGACCGCGACGTGCGCGTCCCAACGTTCGCCGAGGTGCTCGAGGCGTTCCCCGACGTGCCGCTGCTCGTGGAGGTGAAGACCGTCGCCGCGATGGCCCCGCTGGCGGCCGTCGTCAGGCGTCACGGTGCCGAAGGGCAGATCGTCCCGGCGGCCTATGCGCACGAGGCGCTGGAGTCATTTCGTAGGCCCCCCTTCATCGTGGGCGCCTCGATGCGCGACATCGCGCGCCTCTACTTCGGCGCCCTCGCCCGGGTCCCGCCACGTGAGGCACCCTACCGCCTGCTCGCCGTCCCCGACCGCTGGCGCGGCCTCCCCGTCCCGACCCCCGGGTTCATCCGCGCTGCCCGCCGCCTCGGCGCCGCGGTCCACGTCTGGACGGTGGACGATCCGGCCGCCGCGCGGCGCCTCTGGGCGAACGGTGTCGCGGGGATCGTCACGAACGATCCAGCGGGGATCGTCCCGGGGCGGGGCGGCTTCGCCGCCGGTTAGGGTGCTGGATGTCGGGTGGGTCTGGTTGTCATCCCGCAGGA
>JBBQHX010000024.1:0-22735 GCA_038324385.1 Gemmatimonadales bacterium
GCCCGGCACGTACACGGCCGAGCTGCGCACCGCCGCGGGCGTCGAGCGGCAGGCGGTGGAGGTGCGAGCCGATCCGATGATCGCCCTCTCGCCTGAGGACTGGCGCACGCTGCATCAGCTGCGCCTCGAGGCGGCGAAGCAGTCGGCGCTGCTCGCCACCACGCTCCGCGCCGCCGAGGCGGCACGTGCCACGCTGCAGGAAGCGACGGCCGCGGTGCGTGCCGCGGGCGCCGCCGATTCGCTCACGCGTCAGGTGGTCGCTATCCAACGGGAGCTCGACGGCGTGCTCGGCATGCTGCGAGGCACGGGCGGCCGTCCGGCGGCGGTGACGGGTGGGGACGACGAGGGCGCCGAGCCGGTTGCCCGACCGTCGATCCAGGTCCGGATCAGCGGCGCGAACTCGGCGCTCAACAGCGTGACCTCGCTCCCCACCGAATACCATCGCGAAGCGCTGGCCGAGGGGAGCGCCGAGCTCGCGACGGCGGTGCAACGGTTGAACGTCGTGCTCGCGCAGCGGATCCCGGCACTGAACCAGGCGCTCGACGCTGCGGGCGTGCCCTGGTCGTCCGGGCGACCGGTGCCGATCGGGCAGCGGTAGCCCGCGACGCGGACGGAAACAGTACGAGGAGGGGGCGGCGAAACTCACGCCGCCCCCTCCTCGTACGACATGGCACGGAGGTACACCATGCTCGGACTACTGGTCACACTCGTTATCGTCGCCGTCACCTTCGGCAGCTTCGCCGCCGCCCGACGCTTTGTCCGCGACCGGCTGCGCTACGTGGACTCGGTCCAACGCAGCTCGTCGCCGTGGATCGCTGGCGCGGCGACCACCCTCGTCGCGCTGCCGGTGGTCTGGATCCTCCCCGTCGTCGGGCTCGGCACCGCCGTCGTCATCGGCGCCAGCGTCGGCCTCGGCGTGGCTCGCGGGCTCCTGGATATCCGTAATCGCGACGGGGGTGGCTGGTCGTCGCTCCCCCGCATTTAAGATCGCGAACGAGCGGCCGCACAGCGTGCCGCTCGTTCCGCGTGATGATGCCAGATCTCTCGCCGCTGGATGAAGCCGTTCGACCGGCTTCCCTTCCGCTGACCCCACCGGCCGCCCCCGTCGGGCCATGCCGGTTCGCGCCTGCGACCCGAGCGGCACCTGCGCCCGTGTCTCCCCCGCCGACCCGTGGTCGGATGCGGCTGCGCGTCGCACTCGTCGCTCTCGGCGCCGTCGCGCTCATTGCGGCCGGCGCGCTTGTCGAGTGGGCGGGCTGGGAGTTGGTCTGGCGCGACGCCGGACGGCGCGACCTGGATTCCGCCTGGGCGGCGGCCTTCGTGACGGGAACCGGCAATAACGTGCTCGGCGCGCTCGGCGTCGGCATCGCCTGCGCGGCCATCGCGGGTGCGTTGACGCTGGCCGTGCCGCGCTGGAGGCGGTGGGCGCGACCCGGCGCGCTGACCGCCGGGATCGTCGGCGCTCTGGCTTTCCTTGGCGCGCTCGGGATGCTGGCCCTCACCGCGTCCTAACGGAATCGCCCGCCGCCGACTCAGCGCGGCCGCATGTCATCTGCGCCCCTCTGCCCATCCCTTCGATGACCGACATGGATGCGACCCCGATGCACGCGACGGTACTCCCCGACTTCGTCCGCCGGCTCTCGGCGCTCGACGAGGCCGCGTGGGGCCGGATGGCCGCCCGCACGCCCGAACTCGCGGGCGACAGCGCCCATGCGCTCCTCGCGCGTGCCGCGACCCTCGCCGACGGGTTACCGCCGCTGGTGCCACAGCCGCTGCGCGCGGCGATCGGCTTCTTCCAGGCAGTCAGAGCGGAGTTCAGAACGCCGGTCGCCGAGCCGCTTCCACGCCCCCGGCTCGCCGCGGGCGTCGACCGCCCCGTTCAGCGCGCGATGAGCGACGCGGTGAGTGATCTGCGTCAGTTGCTTCGCCGGCATCAGCAGAGCCATCCGGGGGTGGTCGCGAACATCGAGGCAATCGTCGGGTCATTGATTCACCCGCGGCTGTTGCCACTCGCGGAACGCGAACGGCTCTACGCAGTGCTGGAACCCGAGATTCCTTTCGGGTCGCTCATTCGAACCCACTGGCCACCGCCACCGTCAACGCCGCCGCCAGCGCCAGCAGGCGACGTACCGCACGCCTGACCGCTCGCCGGTGGCCAGCGACGAGCGGAAACGGAAACGGGGGGAGAAGCCATCGGCTCCTCCCCCCGTTTTCGTCGTTCGGACCGGCGAGCGCGCCGCCCGCGTCTCGTCAGGCAGCTACGACTTCCCTATCGACCGCTGCAGGGAGCGCGCCATGCAGGCGGGCGATCGCGATCACTTCCTCAGCATCCAGCACGTCACGCTCGAGCAGCGCCTCGGCAATCGCCTCGACCGCCGCGCGGTGTGCCAGCACCAGCGCCTCGGCGCGGTCCGCCTGACATTTCACCAGGTCGGCCACCGCCTCGTCGATCCGTGCTTGAAGCTGCGCGCTGGGTGCGCCACCGTGTGCCGCCGGATCTGCGCTGACGAGTCCCACGCGTTCGCTCATGCCGAACTCGCCCACCATGCGCCGCGCGACGCTGGTGGCCTGAATGAGATCGCTTCCCGCGCCTGACGTCACCCGGTCCGCGCCGAGGAAGATCAGTTCAGCCGCGCGACCGCCGAGCGCCTTCGCGATCACGCCTTCCAGATAGTGCCGCGAGTAGAGGTGGCGATCCGCTTCGGGGGAGAAGTGCGCGGCGCCCAACGAGCGACCGCGCGGCTCGATGGTCACTTTGTGGAGGCGATCCTCCGGGCAGGCGACAAGCCCGACCACGGCGTGTCCGGCTTCGTGCAGCGCGATCAACCGACGCTCCTCGGGCGAGACGACGACGCCCGCGCGGATGCGGCCGAGCAGAATCTTGTCACGGGCCTGCTCGATGTGAGAGGCGCTGACCATCGTCTGGCCGCTCTGCACGGCCACCAGTGCGGCCTCGTTGAGCAGATTCGCCAGGTCGGCGCCCGAGTAGCCAGGCGTCAGACGGGCGATGACGTCCATGTCGACGTCTGCGGCGAGCGGCGTGCGCTGGCCATGGATGCGCAGGATTTCCTGCCGATCGCCGAGCGTGGGCAGCGGCACCTCGACCACGCGGTCGAAGCGACCGGGGCGTCGCACGGCGGGATCGAGCATGTCCTCGCGGTTGGTCGCAGCCATCCAGATCACGCCCTCGTTCCCCGCCATGCCGTCCATCTCGACGAGCAGGGAGTTGAGCGTGTTCTCCTCCTCACCGCTGCGATTCGGCCGGCCGCGGCGTCCGCCCAGCGACTCGAACTCGTCGATGAAGACGATACACGGCGCCGATTCGCGCGCACGGCGCGCCAGTTCGCGCACCCGGCTCGCGCCGACGCCCACGTACATCTCGGTGAAGTCCGAGCCCGCGGCCATGATCACCGGCACCCCTGCCTCGCCGGCGACAGCGCGCGCGAGCAGCGTCTTGCCGGTGCCCGGTGGGCCAACCAGCAGCACACCCTTGGGACAACGGGCACCGATCGCATCGAACTTCTCGGGCGAGCTGAGAAAGGCGATGACGTCCTGCAGGTCGGCGCGTGCCTCACGAGCGCCGCCCACGTCGGCCAGCGTCAGGTGTCGCGCCGGCGGCGTGACCACGAACTTGCCGCCGCGCGTGCGCCGCTGCCACCAGATGAGCGTGCCGCCGGCGAGGAAGAGGATGATCAGCGGTGTCAACGCGGCCCACGCCTGGGGCGACGACATCGTGCCTTGCGGGCGCACGAGCACCGTAATTCCCGCCGCGCTCCACCGCTCGAGATCGGCGAGCGCCACCGGCATCGGCACATAGGCGACCACCTCGGCCGCGCCCGGCGCAGCCGCGAGCGCGGCACCGCCTTCGAGCGTGGCGGTGAGCCGACGACCATGGTCGCTCACGTCGATCGAGGCGACGGAGCCCGCGGTAACCGCCTGCGCAAACGCCGAGTAGGCGACCTGCGGTGGAAGCACCGCCCCGGCAACGACGAGCCGCCACACGATGGTCGCGCCGACAAATAGCAGACTGAGGGTGACGCCGGCCGGCCAGTAGCGGGACGGGCCAGTGCGGGTGCGACTGACGAGCACACGCCAGATCGGACGACGCGTTCGCGAACCACCAGGCAACAGGCGGCGTGCGGATCGACGGGGAGCGGGTGACGACATGACAGCGGGGCTGCGGGAGCTGGTCGGCGAACGCGGTGGGGGCGTTGGTCGCGGACGTCACCGCGAGCGCGCGGCCCGAGCTCACTGCTCGATGCGCGACTACGGGCGGCGGTTCCATGAATGTCCCTGCCGAGCGACGACCGCGAACCGGCGCACGTCACGCGCACCGCGTCTTCGATCCACCGCGGTAACCCGGGTAGGGTCTGGCAACGCCTTCGACATGGCCGATAGCCGCGCCCGAACCCGATGGAGACCCGTCCCAGCAGGTCGTGCCCCTCTCACGTATCTCGTGCATTACCACGGGCCGCGAGCGATGTTCCGTTCCAACGACGCGGGTCGGATCCGGCCGTGATCTGTGCGCGACAGTCGGCGATATAACGTTCGTGTCGGGCACCGGTTCCATGGCAACGACCTCCAGCCGCCCGCTGGCGCGCCCCGGTGCGCGACGTCACAAACCGTTACTGCCTTTCTTCTACTGCCTTTGTTTCCCGCAACCACCCGTTCATGTCCGGTGCACTGCCTCCCACCCCGCATCGGCGATCAGCGATGATCTGGCGCTGCTCTCTGTTCGTCGGCGTCGCGCTCGCCCTCGGGGCCTGTGCGGCTGACGACGCCGCCGACGATGCCGCTGACAGCCGCGCCACAATGGCCAGCGCGGCCGCGCCCGCCTTCGAGTGCGCGAGCGATGTCGGCGGAATCGTCTTCGCCGATGGGTTCTGCGCGGTCGTCTTCGCCGACAGCGTGGCCAGCGGCCGCTACGTTGCGGTGCGCGAGGACGGCACCGTCTTCATCAACCGGCGCGGTGTGGAGGACGGTGAGGGCGCCATCGTCGCGCTGCGCGACACGACGGGGGACGGGGTCGCCGACGTCCGCGCCGTGTTCGGCGAGGGGGTACGCGGCAGCGGGATCATCGCGAGCGGGGAGCATGTCTACGCCGATGCCAACGGCTCGATCGTTCGATTCACGATCCCGGCGGGACAGCTCACTCCCACCGCGCCCGGCGACACCATCGTGCGGCAGCTGCCACGCGGCGGTCATGAGGCGCTGACGTTCACGCTCGACGGCAACGGCGGGCTGTTCGTCAACGTTGGGTCGCGCACCAACTCCTGCCAGCGCAAGGACCGCGAGACGGGCTCGCCGGGCATCGACCCGTGCGTCGAGCTGGAGACGCGCGCGGGGATCTGGCGTTTCGACGCGAATCGCCCCGGTCAGTCGCAGAGCGACGGCGTCCGCTACGCCACCGGCATCCGAAACGGGATGGCGATGGACATCGATGCCAGCGGTCAGCTCTGGGTCGCGCAACACGGCCGGGATCAGCTCCTCCAGAACTGGCCCGACTACTACACGCCCGAGCAGAGCGCCGAGAACCCCGGTGAGGAACTGCTGCTGGTCGGCGAGGGGGATGATTTCGGCTGGCCTTACTGCTACCACGATCGCGCGCGCAACGTGAAGGTGCTCGCGCCCGAGTACGGCGGGACGGGGCAGGGTGAGGTCGACCGGTGTGCCGAGAAGAAGGCCGCGGTCGTGACCTACCCGGGCCACTGGGCGCCGATGGACGTGCACTTCTACCGGGGAACGCACTTCCCGGCTCGTTACCGCAACGGTGTCTTCATCGTCTTCCACGGATCGTGGAACCGCGCGCCGCTGCCGCAGGACGGCTATCTGGTCGTCTTCCAGCCGTTGCGGAACGGTCAGCCCGCTGGCGAGTACGAACGATTCGCCGACGGCTTCAAGGGTGCCGACGAACTGCTGGAGCGCGCCGACGCGCGGTATCGCCCGGTCGCCCTCGCGGAAGCCCCCGACGGCACGCTCTACCTGACCGACGACAAGAGCGGCCGGGTCTGGCGCATCACACATCGCGGGAACGCGGCCAACTGATTGCATCATTCATCGTCAGACGCGACCGGCTCGGCCGAACCGCTCGCGTCGCACGATGACTGCGGGGTATTCGCGGTAATGCATGTCCTCTGAATCGGCTGCTCCGGCGCCTCCCCCCACCACGCTCGCTCCCGCGCCACCCGGGGGCCGTATCAGTCGCGCCATCTACCGTCTGCTCTCGGTCTTTCACCGATGGGCGGAATCCGGATGGGGCGGACGCGCGGTCGCGACCTGGGCCTACCTGCAGGCGTCGGTGGTGCCGGGGCCGACGGACGCGGTGATCTTCCCGCTGGCGCTGGCCGACCCCCGTCGCGCATTCCGGCTGGCCGCGCTGGCGGTCACGGGATCAGTCCTCGGCGGGCTCACCGCCTACGTCATCGGGATGGGCGTGGTGGGTGGCTGGACAGGCGGGCTGCTGGAGCTTGCCGGCATCTCCCCGGCCGCGGCGATCGAATCCCATCGCGAGCTGTTCGAGCGCCGTGGGTGGCTGCTGGTGCTCCTGAGCACGCTCTCCCCCCTCTCCAGCAAGCTGGTGTGCATCGCCGCCGGCGCGTTCGGGCTGCCGCTCTGGCACTTCATTCCCGCGCTCACGGCCGGCCGCGCGATCCGCAACTTCGCGATCGCCACCGTCCTTCGGCTCGCCGGGCCGGCGCTGCTGGAGAAGCTCGCCAAGCGCGCGGGCGTGCCGGATCGCGGCGCGTCGTTGATAGAGACGCAGCGAGATAGGGGTGTGAAGTCGCGCGAGTTGTGACGGCTAGACGTTGTGGTACCATGAGCTTACAGGAACCGCCTCGCGCAGAATACGAGGTCGACGGCGGGTCGGTCGTCAGCCGCCTCAGACCGCGCGCAGGATGTCGAGGGTCACCGCGCGGACGCCGTTGATGACGAACTGCACGCCGACCACCATCACCAGCAGACCCATGACGCGCGTCATCACGTTCAGGCCGGTGCGGCCGAAGCGGCGGAGCATCATCGGCGCGACGCGCAGCAGCATCCATGCGATCGCCATCACCCCCACGATCGCGACGTAGACCGCTGCCTCGTCGATGACCGTCGTCGCCTGAGCGTTGAGCGTGATGACGGTGGTGATTGCGCCGGGTCCGGCCAGCGTCGGCAGTCCCAGCGGAATGATGCCGACCTCCTGCATCGACTCCGCCTCCTCCTCTTCAGACCGCGTCGTCTTCGCACGCGACCGCCGGGCGGCCAGCATGTCCGACCCGATTCCGACGAAAAGCAGCCCGCCGGCGATCCGGAACGCGTCCGTCGTGATGCCGAAAAATTGGAGGATCCACGGACCCAGGAAGGCGAACGCGCTCAGCACGATCGTGCCGGTGAGCACGGCCGTTCGGAGCGTGGCGCTGCGGTGCGCAGGGCTGTCGTCCCCGGTGAGGGCGACGTAGATCGGGATGGCCGAGAGCGGGTTCACGATCGCCAACAGCGACGTGAAGGCGAGGACCGCGAAGGCGAGCTGGGACGAGGTGTCCATACGAAGTGCGGGCGGATCGGGCGGACGGGGGAGGCCGGCACCCCCGATGGGCTGCCGGCGAGCGGAACCTAACCGGCCCGCCCCGCCCCGGCCTCGTCGCCCGGTGAAGTGACAGAGAGAACGGCGGACGCTATATTCCGTGACAGCGGTCACCAGCGCTCAGCGGGTCGGTCCTGTCCTTGTCGTCAGCGCGTGCCCCGCGCGGGCCTTGCTTCGGGCCGCGCGATCCGGGAGTATGTCCGGGTCCGTCTCCGACGCACCGACGTCCGGGCTCACCTGCCGTGGCGTCCCGCTATCCGTTGCACCCGTGCACGCAGGCGCACCTGATCTCGCCGGGCGATCCCGCCCCAACGTCGCTGACGCCGCTCCGCGTCCGCCCGTCCCACTGTGAGGAATTTCCATGAGCCCAGACATGCTTGCCACGCCGTCCGAGGGAGCGCTGGTGCACGACATCGAGCAGACGATTCGCGATGCCGGCCGCCAACGCCGGCGCGTGCTCGTCCAGGTCAGGCCGCGTGTGGGCGACGGGTATGAACGGGAGCTCGAGCCCTACTGCATCGAGAGCGGCGAGCTCTATGCCTTCTCGTACGTACGTAACGAGTTCCGCACCGTGCACCTCGACGAGATCCAGTCGGTCGAAATCACGCCGCGCACCTTCGAGCCACGTCGTCCGGTCGATCTGTAGCCTGTCCGACGGGGCGGCGGCCCTCCGGCCGGCGCCGCACCAGGCCGAGCGCGCAAGCGCTATGACCGCGCCCCCGCCGATGAACCTTTCGGCGGGGGCGCGGCGTATGAAGCGGCGCATCAAACTGGCGGCCCCCGGCCTCACGCCCCGCGCCTCCACGTTCTCGCGTCACGACCCGACCCTCGAGGTAATTTCCGTGAACGTCCATGCTCCGCGGTGGCGGCGCGCGCCGCTGTTCGGCGCCGCCCTCCTGTTCGGTGTGCTTGCGGCGACGCCGCCCGCCCGCCTTCACGCACAGGCCCCCCCGCCGTCCGTCCCCAGCATTCCGTTCGAGAAGTACACCCTGCCCAACGGGCTCGAGGTGATCCTGCATCAGGACCGCTCGGTGCCATTGGTTGCGGTGAACATCTGGTACAAGGTCGGCTCGGGCGACGAAAAACCCGGGCGCACCGGCTTCGCCCACCTGTTCGAGCACATCATGTTCATGGGCTCCCAGAACGTGCCGGTCGGGCAGTTCGACGTCTGGCTGGAGGCCGCCGGCGCGAACAACAACGGCTCAACGAACGGCGACCGCACCAACTACTACGAGTGGATGCCGTCCAATGCGCTCCCGCTCGCGCTCTGGCTCGAGGCGGACCGCATGGGCAACCTGCTCCCCACCATGTCGCAGTCGAAGCTGGACCTCCAACGCGACGTCGTGAAGAACGAGCGGCGCCAGAGCTACGACAACGTGCCCTATGGCCGCGCCTACGAGACGTTGCTCAAGGCGGTCTATCCGGCCGGCCATCCGTATTCCTGGTCGACCATCGGCTCGATGGACGACCTCTCAGCCGCCTCGCTGGAGGACGTCAGCAACTTCTTCCGCACCTACTATGCGCCGAACAACGCCTCGCTCTCGATTGCGGGCGATTTCAACGCTGACTCGGTCAAGCGGCTGATCCACGAAAATTTCGGTTGGATTCCGCGCGGCCCGCAGATTCCCGAGCGGCCGAACGTGCCGCCGGTGCAGATCGCGCGAGACACCTTCCTGGTGCTCGAGGATCGCGTGCAGCTCCCGCGCGTTTACAACAGCTGGCCGACGGTGCGCGTGCTGTCCGAGGACGACGCGGCGCTGGATGCACTGGCCTACTTGCTCGCGGGCGACAAGAACTCGCGTCTGTACGAGAAGCTGGTCTACGAGCGTCAGGCAGCGCAGGACGTGAGCGCTGGACAACAGTCGAGTCGGCTGGCCGGAATGTTCACGATTCAGGTCACTCCCCGTCCGGGGCGCTCGCCGGCCGAGCTGCAGGCGATGGTCGACGAGGAGATCGGGCGAATCGCGCGTGAGGGGATCACCGAGCGGGAGCTCAGTCGCGCCCGCAACGTCCAGCTTGCGAACATGCTCGACGGCCTCGCCGGCGTGCTCGGCAAGGCCGATCAGCTCAATTACTACAACTACATCGCTGGCGACCCCGATTTCATCGAGCGGGACGCGGCGCGCTATCGCACTCTCACGGCGGGGCAGATCCAGCGGGCGGCGCAGACCTACCTCACGCGGCCTCGCGTGGTGCTGACCGTCGTGCCTGACGGAAAGCGCGACCTCATGGTGACCGGAGGCATTCAGTGATGCGCTCGACGATTGCATCGGCGACCCGGTTCGGCGTGGCGTTCGCGACCGTGGCCACGATCGGCGGGTGCGCGCGCTCGTCGGCCGCGCCCGACGCCGCACCCACCCCCGCGCCCGACAGCGGCGTGACGGCGGCCGCCGCGGCCGCCTTTCCCACCACGCCGCCGGCGCTGTCCGCGCCCGCCCCGCTCCCCGCGCCGACGGTCGTCGAGCGGCGACTCGCCAACGGACTGCGTGTGCTCGTCGTGCGGCAGGCCGAACTGCCGCTGGTCGACGTGACGCTGGCCGTGCGGACGGGCGCCGAGTCTGATCCCGCCAATCGCGCGGGGCTCGCCACGCTGACCGCGAACCTGCTCGACGAGGGAACGCGCACCCGCACCGCGCTGCAGATTGCCGAACAGGCGGCGCTTCTGGGTGCGTCGCTCCGCACGAACGCCGGGTGGGACGCCACTACCATCTCGCTGCACGGCACGACCGCCGCGCTCGACAGTGCGCTGGCGCTGATGGCCGACGTCGCGCTCGCGCCGTCGTTCCCGACGGCCGATCTCGAGCGGCTGCGCGCCGAACGCCTGACGAGTCTGGTTCAGCTTCGCGACCGCGGGCCGGCGATCGCGGATCGGATCTTCAACGAGGTTGTGTACGGCCCGCGACATCCGTACGGCCGCGCGGCCGTTGGAACCGAGGCCACGACGCGGGCGATCACGCAGGGTGACATCCAGCGGTTCTTCGGGCAGCACTACCGGCCGAACAATGCCGTCCTGATCGCCGTCGGCGACATCGAGCCGGACGACTTCGTCCGGCGCGCCGAACGACTGTTCGGCACGTGGGAGCCGGGCCCCGTCCTGCCGGCCCCGTTCGACGTTCGTCCCCCGCCCACCACCACGCAGATCTACGTGGTCGACAAGCCGGGAGCGCCGCAGTCGTCGGTTCGGATCGGCTCGGTGGGTGTCGCCCGTGCGACCGATGACTTCTTTCCGCTCACGGTGATGAACACCCTGCTCGGCGGCTCGTTCACCAGCCGGCTGAACCAGAATCTCCGCGAGACCCGCGGCTACACGTATGGAGCGGGGTCGAGCTTCAGCATGCGCCGCGAGCCCGGCCCCTTCCTCGCGTCCGCCGAAGTCACGGGCACCAAGACGGACTCGGCGCTGATCGAGTTCATGAAGGAGCTGAACGCCATTCGCGATACCGTGCCGATGGCGGAGTTGGAGAAGGCGAAGCAGTACCTCGAGCTGCAGTTGCCCTCGGCGTTCGAGACGACGGGCGGGATCGCCTCGCAGCTACTGACGGTCGCGCTGTATGACCTGCCGCTGGACTACTTCGCCTCGTATTCGCGCCAAATTCGGGCCGTCTCGCAGGCCGACGTACACCGGGTTGCACGGCAGTACGTGCGCCCCGAGGCGCTGGCGATCGTGATCGTCGGCGACCGGGCATCGATCGAGCCGGCGCTGCGTCGCGCCGGGATCGCGCCCGTCTCGGTGCGCACGCTCGACCCGCAGTAGATCGGCGTTGCCCCCGGTTGCGCCCGCTCGCCGTCACGACCGTGACGCGGACGGGCGCGTCGGGTGAGGCGCATGGAACTTGCCCTTCACGGCGAGTGATGCGGTGCGTGCCTGGCGCCGCCACACCAACCGCTGTGGAGGATCGATGCGAGAGGAAGAGAATCCGCGCCTGGTCGCGATGTCAGACCTGGGCGATGCCGCTGTCCGTGACGGCGACCCGGACGTTCGCGGCTGGCACGTGCGGGCGGCGGGCGGTGCGGTCGTCGGCGTGGTCGACGACCTGATCGTCGACACGCATGCTCGGCGGGCGCGCTACCTCCGGGTTCGTCTCGACGCGGACGGAGCGGAGAAGATCGTCATCGTCCCGGTCGGCGTGGCGTCGATCGATCCGGTGCATGACGAGGTGCTGATCCCCACGGTCAGCGCGGGGCGGATCCACGATCTGGAGGAGTTCCGCGGCGGCCGGGTCGAGCGCGATTATGAAGTCTCGATCCTTCACGGGATCGCCGACACCGATCACGCCGACGACGAGGATCGCCAACGCGATGCGGACCGCCTCCGGTCGGTGCCCGCTGACGAGTACTACGGCCGCGATCAGTTCGACGAGGAGCGGTTCTACGCGCCGCGGCGGAAGACGGCCGAACGCGAGCTGTTGGAGCGCATGGCCGTCACCGGCGTTTCCGAGCACGATGACGCGCCCGAACTCGTCGGCGAGGTCCGTGGCGGCCTCATGGCGGTTCCGATCATCCACGAAGGGGGCGACGAGGAAGCCGACATCCCCGCCACGCGCAGCGACGACTATCGCGGCGACCGGGCGACCGATCGCCAGACGGGTCGGTCGTCACGGAGCGAATCGTCCGGCGACGAGGAGCCGCGTCGTGGGCACTAACGTCTTACCGGTCACCGTCGAGGAGGCCACCTAACGCGCCAAGGACGCTGCCCTCGCCGCGGCGCTTGCCGCCGGCCTTGGGGGCGGAGGCGATGATCCGGTCGGCGAGGCGGGAGAACGGAAGCGTCTGGAGAATGACGCGGCCGGGCCCGGTCAGATGGCCGAAGAAGAGGCCCTCGCCGCCGAACAGCGCTGTCTTGACGCCTGGCACGAGCTGGATGTCGAAGTCCACGCTCGGCGAGAAGGCGACGATGCACCCGGTGTCGACGCGCAGCGTTTCGCCCGCGGCGAGCTCGCGCTCGACGAGGGTCCCGCAGGCGTGAAGGAAGACCAGGCCGTCGCCTGACAGCCGCTGCAGGATGAATCCCTCCCCGCCGAAGAAGCCCGCCCCGATCCGACGGGTGAGGTGAATCGCGATGTCGACGCCACGCGCGCCACAGAGGAACGAGTCCTTCTGTGCCAGGATCTGCCCACCCCACTCGGCGAGGTCGATCGCGCGGATTTTTCCGGGGAAGGGAGCGGCGAACGCGACGTCGCGACGGTCGTGCGCCTCGTTCGCGAACATCGTGATGAAGAACGACTCGCCGGCGAGGACGCGCTTGCCGGCGCCGAGGAGCTTGCTGAAGATGCCCGTCTGCTCGCCGCTAGTGTCGAGGGTGGTCGCCATGCGAATGCCATCCTGCATGTACATCATGGCCCCCGCCTCGGCGATGCACGCTTCGCCCGGGTCGAGGGTGACGACGACGGCCTGGAGGTCGTCGCCGACGAGCTGATAATCGATCACGTCGGCAGGCATCGTGGCGGGATTGGAGGGAAAGGGGAAGTCGAGCCGTGCAGCCGGCGAATCTACGGTGGCACCGCGGGACCGCCATGGGACGTTGACCCGGTGGCTGCGACACGACACCCTTCATGGCTCGCCGCCCCGATGTCGTCCCCGACTCTCCGGATGTTGCTTCTCCTCGCCGCCGCCCAGTTCGCCGCCCTCGTGCTGCTGCTCACTCGCCTCTGGCCCGGGCGAACGCGGCGCCCGCCGGTCGCACCCGCCACTCAGCCGATGCCTGAGGCGCGCGTGTCGGTGGTGCTGGCAACGCTCAACGAGGCGGAACGGATCGGCCCCTGTCTCGCCGGCCTGATGCAGCAGGGACCGGAACTGCTGGAGGTGCTGGTAGTCGACAGCCGCTCGCGGGACGGAACGGGCGACGTCGTGCTGGCGGCCGCCGCGCGCGACCCGCGGATCCGGCTGCTGCACGACGATCCGCTTCCGGCCGGATGGGTGGGTAAGGTCTGGGCGCTCGAAACCGGCCTTCGCGAGGCACGCGGCCGCTGGATGTTGGGGGTCGACGCCGACACCGCTCCCGAGCCTGGCATGGTCGCGGCGGTGGTACAGGCGGCCGAGGCCGATGGGTACGACGTGGTTTCGTTCGGGCCACGGTTCGCCGGGATGACGGCCGCCGAACGATGGCTGCAGCCCGCCCTGCTGACGACGCTGGTGTACCGCTTCGGCCCAGCGGGGGAAGCCACACCCGCCCCCGACCGCGTGATGGCCAACGGACAGTGCTTCCTCGCGCGGCGTGATCTGCTCGTCAGGCATGGCGGCTATGCACCGTCTCGGCTCTCCTTCTGTGACGACGTCACGCTCGCCCGCCACCTCGCGCACCGCGGCGCGCGGGTCGGGTTTCTCGACGGCTCGCGGATCATCAGCGTTCGCGCCTACACGTCGGCCGCGGAGACGTGGCGCGAGTGGGGACGGTCGCTGGATCTCAAGGATGCGAGCACGCGCGTCAGGCAGTGGGGCGACGTGGTCTTTCTCGCGCTGGTGCAGGGGCTCCCGATCCCCCTGCTCCTGCTCTACGCCGCGGTTCCCGCGGTCCGCGATGTCGCGGACGCTGGGGCGCTTGCCACCGTGTCGGCCGTCACGCTCGGCGTGCGGCTCCTGTTCCAGTTCGCGCTGCGCGGCTCGTACGAGCGGCGCGGACTACCGTTCTGGCTCTCCCCGCTGGCCGACCCCGCGGCCGCCTTCCGGATCCTCCTGTCGACGATGCGCACGCCGACTCGGTGGCGTGGGCGCGCGTATGACGAACTGGCGGCATGAAAGGCGGCTGCGAGCTCTGAGCTCTGCGCTCTGCGCTGCGGCTATTCCCGGTAGCCGGCGGCCTGCATCCGGAACAGTTCGGCGTACAGGCCGTCGCCCGCGACCAGTGAGGCGTGGGTGCCTTCCTCGATCACCGCGCCGTCGCGCAGCACGACGATGCGATCAGCCATGCGGACGGTCGAGAAGCGGTGCGAGATGAGCATCGCCATGCGGCCGCGCATCAGCTCGGAGAAGCGCTGGAACACCTCGAACTCCGCTCGCGCGTCGAGCGCGGCTGTCGGCTCGTCGAGAATCAGCACCTGGGCATCGCGCATGTAGGCGCGGGCGAGAGCGATCTTTTGCCACTCTCCGCCCGAGAGGTCGACACCGCCCTCGAAGCGGCGGCCGAGCATCTGGCGCCAGCCGTCGGCGAAGCGCGGGAGGAGGGAGGAAGCCAGCGATTCGTCGGCCGACAGCTGGAGCGCCTCGGGCGGCGTCTCGCCGTCCGCGGGCGCCCGATCGAGATACTCGCGCGCCGCCGTGATCCGGCCGACCCCCACATTCTCCTCGAAGCGCATGTCGAAGCGAACGAAGTCCTGAAAGATTACCCCGATCGCCGCGCGCAGTTCGGTCAGGTCGTAGTCGCCGAGGTCGACGCCGTCGAGGAGAATGCGCCCTTCCGTCGGATCGTAGAGGCGCGCGAGCAGCTTGGTGAGCGTGGTTTTGCCCGCGCCATTCTCACCGACGAGGGCGATCCGCTCCCCGGGGCGGAGCGTGAAGCTCACCCCCCGCACGGCCCAACGCTCGGAGCGCGGATAACGGAATCCCACATTCTCGAACACAAACCCGTCGCGAATCGGCATCGGCACGGCACGCGCATCAGGGCGTGTCGCGATCGAGGGGCGCACTTCGAAGAAGGCGAACAGGTCGCGCAGGTAGAGCGCCTGCTCCAGCGTGTCCGTCGCACTGCCGAAGAGCCGCTGCACGAGGTCGCGTGACCGCGCGAAGCTCGCCGCGAGGAAGGTCAGCGACCCGACGGTGATCTCACCGGTGACGGCCTGGACGAGGATCAGGACGAATGCGCCGTAGTAGCCTAACGTCCCGAGCAGGGCGAGCGCGGAGCCCACCGTCGCGCGACGGATGGCCAGCGCCCGGTTCTCGTCATAGAACCGATCGGCGAGCGTCTGGTAGCGATCCGACAGCCAGTCGGCGAGTCCGAACATCTGGACTTCCTTGGCTGTCTCGTCGCTTGCGCCGACGTAGCGGAGGTAGTCGAGTTGCCGCCGTTCGGGCGTGCGGCGGAAGAGCAGGGAGTAGCCGAGCGCGGCGAAATGCGTTTCGCCGAGAAAGGCGGGCACGATCGCGATGAACAGCAGCAGGAGCAACCACGGATTGTAGACGACGAGCGCGCCCGCGAGCGTGACCAGCGTCAGGGTGTCCTGCGCCATCCCGAACAGTTGCGCGAGCAGCCCGATGCGCGCGGTGGTCTGTCGGCGCGCTCGCTCGAGCTGGTCGTAGAACTTCGGATCCTCGAACTGTGCCAGATCCAGCGTCGCGGCATGGCGCATCAGCCGCACGCTCATCCGGTTGGAGAACAGATCGCCGAGGAGGCTCTCGACGAGCTGTGATCCACGCGCCAGCAGTTCGCCGACGATGACGATCCCCAGTTCCAGCGCGACCAGTTGCCAGAGATACGTCCAGTCGACGGGCCCGTCACGGAACGCCACCACCGCGTCGACGATCAGCTTGCCGACCCAGAGCGTCGCGATCGGAATCAGCGCGCGGATGAGGCGGAGAATGCCGAGCGTCAGCGCGAGCCCGCGGTGCGTCTCCCAGACGAGGCGCAGGAGCCGCGGCACGTAGCGCAACGACTCGAACCGCTCGCGCCACGGGGGCGGCGGAGCGGCGTCGGCGATCGCCGCGCGTGAACGTTCGGGTCGAGCCATCAGTATGGAGCCGGGGAAGTATGACGAGCGGGGCGCCTGACGACGCGGTGGTCAGGGCCGGTAGGCGACGCCGGCGTGGAAGACGTTGCGTCCGCGGTCGGGCCCGTCGAGCACGCGACTCCATCCGGCCTGCACGTCGACGTGCGGGAGGCGGACGTACGGAATCGCGTCGAACGTGGCACGCCACTCGAGGCCGGCCACGCGCTGCCGCACGTCGAATCCGCGACTGGTGCTGGCCGACAGATAGAACGGAACGAGCCCGAGCGGGAGGCCGCGGGTGAGCTCGGCGCGCCAGAGGAAGAGTCGATCACCGACCAGCGTGCCCGTCGGGAGCGCCGGCACCGCGACGCGCTGCCCCAGTACCGCATGATCGACGAAGCGCACCGTACCGCCGCCGACCGCGAACTGCTCGAAGATCGGCGCCGAGGCGGAGATCGCCCCGAGCGTCGCACTGACCGAGAGCGCGGCGCGGGCGAGGCCGGCGGCCAGCGTGCCGGTCGCTGACCCGCGTTGCCAGGCGGCGGCGTCGGTGCGGCCGGCCGCGCCCGAGAGGCGCAGCGTCTGATTGAAGAAGCGGCGGTCGTGGGCGCGCCCGGCGGCGAGACCCATTTCGGCGAACGCGGCGCCGCGGGCGGCGGGGTCCGCCGTCCCCAACGGGTCGAGGCGCGCCGCGAATCCACCCACGCGCGCCGACGCGCCTGACGAGCCCAGTTGCCGACGCCACGCCAGCGCGACCAGGCCACCCCGCTGTTCGGCGTCCAGCGCGCCTGACGCGGCGTGGCCCGTCGCGCGGCTGTTGAGCCCGGGCTCGTTGCGGGCGCTGAACAGTTCGCCCTGCACGCGCACCGGCCACCGTCGCCACTCACCCGCCACCCGCCCGCCGCGCCACGCCGATCGATCCCCCGTGCCGCCCTCGGCCAGCAGCCCCAGGCGGCCGACCGGATCGGCAGTGGCGAGGATGAGTCCGCCCACGGTGCCATCGGCCGACGTTTCGCCGAGGGGGAGCGCGAGGGGGAGGCGCGGCGCCTCACGATAGTCGTGCGGAGTGACCGGCGCGGTCGTGAACTCCACCGGCGTTCCACCGAGGCGCGAGGGCGCAGCGGGCGCGAGTGCCAGCCTGCCATCACCACCGAAGCGATCGCCGAGTGCCGGTCCGAACGGGGACTCGGCGGTTCCGGGCGGGGCGTCCAGCCGGTACAGGTCGTGTCCCCCCGCATGCAGCGCGAGGAAGTACAGGTCGCGCCCGTCGGGCGTCGGCTCCGGGGCGAAGTGGGCGCCGGTTGACCGAGTGAGCGGCGAGACCGCACCCGTCGCGAGATCAAGACGCTCGAGGTGCACCAGCCCGCCGCGCTCCGACGCCGTCACGAGCGCGCCGCCGTCGGCCGTGAACGCGGGCGTGTAGCGGCTGGCCCCGTCGGCCGGACCCACCGGGCGCGCGGAGCCATCGCGGTCGATCAGCACGGGGCGCCAGGTGCCCTCCCACTGCTGCGCGACGACGACGCGCCCGTCCGCGGCGTGCCTGACGCCGGCGAACTGCACGTCGGGCGAGCCTCCGGCGATCACCGTCGTCGCGCCTGACGACAGATCGATCCGGACGACGTCGCAGATCCCCCACTCGCACCGCACGCCGACGGCCGACCGGCCGTCAGGGGCCGGATCCGCCTCACGAATCCCCGCGCCCGTCGTGATCCGGCGGAGCGCGTCGGTGCGGAAGTTCCAGAGAAAGAGGTCGCCGCGTGCGCTCCCGTCACCGGTGGGTTCGGTGCGAACGAGCAGCACCTCCCGCCCATTGGGCATGAAGCGCGGCCGATCCGGAGCGCGCCCGTCGATCGTCGCGAGGGACGCCACCACGCGCCGCGGACGTGGGAAGCGCTGAATGGCCGCGACGTCCTCGGGATCGCGCGCGAGCATCCGTGCCTCCGCCTGCGCGCGCCGTGCGGCGGCCGCGCTGTCGGCGGTCGCCGCGCTGTCACCGGCAATCGCAAGGATCGTCAGGCGCGGCGGGTGCTCGCGGTCGCGAACGACGAGGGCGAGTAGCTGGCCGTCGGGACTGATCGCCGGCTCGCCGGTGCCGTACGTGAGGCGCTGCACGAGCCGTCCCTGCCGCGTCCCTGCCGCGGCGAGCGAGTCGCGAATCGCCAGCGCGTTGCCCGTGACTTCGGTCGTGAAGCGGGCGTAGAGCGCGGCCGGCGATTCGCCGTAGACGCCGCGGAACGCCTCGTCGAAGCCGCGATCGACACGTGCGCTCATGCGACGCCAGAGCAGGGTGAAGCTTTCGCCCGGCGCGAGGGCGCGTCCGTGCGCCGAGTCGCGTTGCGCGCGCTCGTCGAGCCATTCGAGATAGGCAGACCCCGCGAGGTAGGCCATCGAGCCGGCATAGAAGCCGCTCGACGCGTTCAGCGCGCCGTAGCTGGGCAACCGGCCTTCGAGCGCCCACTGGCGCAAAATCGATGCGCGACCGGCGCTGTTTGGCCGTCCGGACGACGTCAGGCGCCCCTCCACATAGGTCGCGTATCCCTCGGTCAGCCATCGGGGGGAGCGACGGGCGACGGGGCCGAGTCGCGCCGGGGCCAAGCGCCAGAGCAGTCGCTGGATCGGGTTGCGCGATTCCCGCGTGAGGTGCGCGACATGCGCGAACTCGTGGATGGCGAGGATGTCCCACCACGATCGGTTGTTCGCCAGCGGATTGGGGGCGGCGACGGGGGTCGGCCAGAGCACGATCGTCGACTGGTCGATCAGGGGGATCGCGAAGCCGTTCGGCACGTTCGCCGGATCTTCGACGATCACCGTGACGCGTGCGGCGGGGGCGAAGCCGACGATCTCCGCGACAGCCGTCCGGACCGCCTCCATCCGGCGCGCCACCTCGAGCGTCCACCGTTCGGCGGGCGCCGGATAGTGCAGGTCGAAGTGCTCGGTCCGAACGGTTCGCCACTCGAGCTCCGGCCGGACGGCAGCCTGCGCGTATCCGGCGGCCGGCGCCAGCAGTGCGGCCAGGAGTATCGCGAGCACTGGCCACGGCGGCGCCCCGGCCGGAATTCGGCGGCGTCGCGACTGTGGGACAGGGTGCTGACGCCGCGCGATCTCGGGTTCACGCATGGTGCGCTCGGTGATGGGGGCGTGGTGATCGGGACCTGCGGATTCGGGGACGGTCATTCCGCTGGACACGAAACGGGGCCGCGGACGTGGTTCGTCGCGGCCCCGCCGTCACGCCGGTTCGGCGTGAACGTCACTACTGCAGCTTGTTACGAACTGGCGACGGTCAGACGGGTCGCACGGGCTCGCGCACCGGCTCGTCGCGTGCGGCTCGCCGCTTCGATCCCATCATGCGATCCATCAGCCAGGTGCCGGGGATGAGGAAGAGCGGCGTCAGGAAGCCGGCGAGCAGGATGTTGATCCAGATCAGCGCAACGTAGTACGCGCTCATGCCCAGCCCCGCCCACAATGTGCCGAAAACCGAATAAGATTCCACGCGATGCCTCGAGTACGGGTCCGGGATCAAAATACCACGGCGACCGGCGCGGTTCCAGTCGTGATTGCCAGCGGAATCGCCGACGCGCGACTTCGGCGCGTCGTGGCGACCCTCGCCGTGACGCCGGGGCCGCTGGTGCTGGCCGTTTCGGGGGGCATCGATTCGATGGTGTTGCTCGACCTCGCGGCCCGCGAGCCATCGGTAGCGCGCCGGCTGACGGTGGCGACGTTCGACCACGGAACCGGGCAGGCGGCCCGTCGGGCGGTGCGTCTGGTTCGCCGCGAGGCGGCCGCCCGCGCACTTCCGGTGGTGGTCGGCCGCGCCTCGCCCTCGGCGGCGGGAACGGAGGCGGGGTGGCGCGAGGCACGGTGGGCCTTCCTCAGGCGTGTCGCGGCGCGGCTCGGCGCGCGCGTCGTCACCGCCCACACGCAGAACGATCAGGTCGAGACGGTGGTGCTGCGTTTGCTGCGAGGAGCGGGCGCGCGCGGGCTGGCGGGGCTGGCCGCCCCGTCGCCGATCGTGCGACCGATGCTGGCCATCGCGCGAGGGCGCATCCGTCGATATGCCCGGGCGCACGACATCCGCGTCGTTCGGGATCCGAGCAACCGGTCGATGGCGCACGGGCGCAACCGGGTTCGCCTGGAACTCCTCCCGGCGATCGCCCGCGTCGATCCGACGTTTGCGCGCGAGATGATCGTGCTCGGCCGCCGCGCCGCGCGCTGGCGGCGTGACCTCGAAGCAATTGTGGATCGCATGGCGCCGCAGCCGACCCCGGGAAGGGGAGGCGGCGTTCGCATTGCGAGCAGGGCGCTCGCGGGGTATGATCTGCCGGCCCTGTGCGTCCTCTGGCCAGCCGTGGCCGCGCGGGCAGGAGCGGTGCTGGACCGGCGGGGAACCCGCCGACTGTCGGCGTTTACAACCTCGGCGGGGACGGGTGCCCGGATGCCGCTCAGCGGCGGCTGGGAGGTCGTTCGCGCCCATGACGCGTTCGTGCTGCGGCGGGCGGCCGTGGGGCCGCCGCCGGCTGAGGCACCGTTGGTGGACGGCGTGCGTTGGGGGTCGTGGCGGTTCCGGAACGCGCCAGCCGCGGCGGATCCGGATGCCGACGATCCCTGGATCGCGACGCTGCCGCGCGACGGGCGCCTCGTCGTACGGGGGTGGCAGGCGGGGGATCGCGTGCGGGCGACCGGTCGGTCGTCGGCACGGCGTGTGAAACGTTACTTTATGGAGAGCCGAATTGCCGGGCCCGAGCGACACGGGTGGCCGGTGGTCCTGCTGGACGACGAGATCGTGTGGGTGCCTGGGGTATGCCGCAGCGACGCGGCGACCGTCCGGTCCGGAAGATCGGGACGAGCCTACCGCTGTGAGCGTAGTTAGTACCGACCCACGACTCGGGGGCAGCACCCTCGAACGCATCGTTTATGACGAGGCGACGCTGGCGCATCGGGTGGCCGAATTGGGCGCGGAGATCACGGCCGCCTATCCGGACGGTGATCTGCTCGTCCTCGGCCTCCTCAAGGGCAGCTTCATCTTTCTCGGCGATCTGGTGCGGGCGATTTGCCGCCCCCTCCAGGTCGATTTTCTCGTAGCCTCGAGTTATGGCGACGCGACCGTCTCAAGCGGCGACGTCCGTCTCGTGTACGATCCGGAAACTCGGCTCGAGGGTAAACACATTCTTCTCGTCGAGGACATCGTCGATTCGGGGCGCACGCTCCGGCGACTGATGGACGTGCTGGTGGAACGGCAGCCCAAGTCACTGGAGATCTGCGCCCTGCTGCACAAGCGGATCGCGCACGAGCTTCCTCATGACGTCCGTTTCGTCGGCTTCGACGCGCCGCACGATTTCCTGATCGGGTACGGGCTGGACCACGCCGAGAACTATCGGCACCTGCCTTTCATTGGAAGTTTGCAGTAGCCCAGAACGGTTCAACCAACGAGCGCTCCATGCCACCGACGACACCGCCACCACAGAAGGGCTCCGGTTGGGGAGGAATCTCCAAGCGAGCCTCTGGCTGGATCCTCATCTTCCTCGTCCCCGCGGCCTTCTGGCAGTACTCGCTGCGCGGGGAACAGGGCGGGACGGACATCATCTACTCGACCTACGACGCACAGCTCGAGCGGGGCAACGTCCGGAAGGTCACGATCGAGGATGGCACCCGTGCGACGGGCGAGTTCAAGACGCCCGTCCAGGTCGCGGAGGAGGGCGAGCCCCCGAAGCAGGTCTCGCGTTTTACCATGACGTACCCGATCGCCGACTCCGAAGGTGAGCTTGCCCGGTTGAAGGCCCAGGGCGTGGTGATCGATGCGAAGACGGCACAGGGTGGAATTGGGACCTATATCTTCGCCTTCCTCCCGTACCTCCTGCTGATCGGCTTCTGGGTCTTCCTCTTCCGGCAGATGCAGGCCGGCGGCAACAAGGCGTTTTCGTTCGGCAAATCGAAGGCGAAGCTGCTCACCGGGGACACCCCCAAGGTGACCTTTGCCGACGTCGCTGGTGCCGATGAAGCCAAGGTCGAGCTGCAGGAGATCATCGAGTTCCTCAAGGACCCGCAGAAGTTCACCAAGCTCGGCGGACGCCTGCCGAAGGGTGCGCTGCTCGTCGGACCGCCGGGGACGGGCAAGACGCTGCTCGCCCGCGCGGTCGCCGGCGAGGCCGGTCGCCCGTTCTTCTCGATGTCCGGGTCTGACTTCGTCGAGATGTTCGTGGGCGTCGGCGCGAGCCGCGTGCGCGACCTGTTCGAGCAGGGCAAGGTCAACGCGCCGTGCATCATCTTCATCGATGAAATCGACGCCGTCGGTCGTCACCGCGGCGCCGGACTGGGCGGCGGGCACGACGAGCGCGAGCAGACGCTCAATCAGTTGCTGGTCGAGATGGACGGTTTCGAGTCGAACGAGGGGGTCATCCTCATCGCGGCGACCAACCGTCCCGACGTGCTCGATCCCGCGCTGCTGCGCCCGGGTCGATTCGATCGCCAGATCGTCGTCGATGCGCCCGATCTGCGCGGCCGTGAGGGGATTCTCCGGGTGCACCTGCGC
>JBBQHX010000025.1:0-22669 GCA_038324385.1 Gemmatimonadales bacterium
TGGATCGGATAGTCGATCGGGCTGGGCCCGAGAATGGCCAACTCCGACACACCGAGTTCCACCCCACCCGGGGCGCGCGCGTCGACGCGCACGGTGCCTGTGATGGCGACCGACGTCTCATGCGTCAGCTGGGAGAATCGCTCCCAGCTTTCGGGCGAGAGCTCGCTTTTGACGAGCACGGTCTGCAGCGTGCCCGTGCCGTCGCGGAGCACCACGAAGGCGACCTTGCCCGACGAACGGAGATGGGTCACCCACCCGCGGACGGTCAGGGACTCGCCAGCGCGCGAGGGGAGTTCGACGATGCGCGCGAAAGTGGCCGTTGACATGGTGGTCTGCGTGCGGGATCGGGACGGGGTGTGCTCGAACGCGCCGCGGTGGCGCGGCTGCGTCAGGCAAGGTAAAGCGGGTGTCCAGCACCGTGCGGCGTCGCGGCATGCCGGAACTGCGACCGGCTGCCCGTCGCGCGATGGAACCGCCTGTCGCTGCACGAGTTACGTCGTGGCGGCGGCAAGGTACGACGCCCGGACGGCGGTGTCAACGGATCGCGCCGTGACGCAGCACACACGGCGACGCGACTGATCCGCGGCCCGCGCGGGCCGCCATGTTGATTTCCGAGGCCCAGCGGGCGACACTCTATGGTAATCCCTGCCCCGGTCGCCGACCTCGCGGCGCCGGCTCGGGTGTTCGCACGCCGCCTCCATGACCCTACGCGCGCGCCTTGCGCTGGCCTTTCTCATCATCGCGGCCCTGCTCACCGTCCCCCTCGCCCTCGCGAGCCGGACCCTGGCCGACCTGTCGGCGGGCACGGAGCAACTGCAGGACGGCGCGCTGGCGGCGTCGCTGCAGCTCTCGCAGATGCGGGCCAATCTCGAGTCGATCACCAACGCCGAGAGGGCCGTGTTGTTCGTCCCCGACAGCGAGAGTCGCGCCGAGAGCATCGTCTGGATGAATCGCGCGATCGATTCCCTGGCGACGCAGAGCGGTGCGGTGGACAGCGTGGGCCTTCCCAAGGTCGCCGCCGTGGTGGACAGCATCGCGCAGGAGCTTGCGCGCAACGCGGCGGTCCTGACTCGTGCGGCGGTGGAGGGGAATACGGTCCTGGCGGACTCGGTCTCCCTCGACCACGTCGTGCCGGCGATCCGGCGCGGGACCAAGGCGCTGGTGCAGGGCGAGCGCGACATCAGCGGCTTCGCCCAGCGCATCGTGCGGGAGAGCGCCGATCAGGCGGCCCGGGCGCGCGACACCACGCTGATGCTGTTCGGCCTCGGCGCCCTGCTCGCGGCGGTGGTCGCGTTCTGGATCACGCGGTCGATCAGCCGCCCGGTGCGCGATCTCGAGGCGGGAATGCACGCGGTCGCGACGGGGCACTTCGACCATCAACTCAAGATTGCCGACCAGCGCGGCGACGAATTCGGGCGGCTCGCGGCAAGCTATGCGTCGATGGCGCGACAGCTGGCGGAGCTGGATACGCTGAAGGCCGAGTTCGTCTCGGTCGCGTCGCACGAGCTGAAGACGCCGATCAACGTCATCCTCGGCTACCTTCAACTGCTGGACGAAGGCGTCTATGGGCCGCTGACCCCGCGTCAGCACGAGATTCTCGGGACGCTGGCCTCTCAGGGACACGCCCTGGCGCGACTGGCGCAACAGTTGCTCGACGTCAGCCGCTTCGAGGCCGGCGGCGGAAAGCTCGACATCAAACCGATCGTGCCGCGCGCGCTCATTCGCGAACTCGAGCAGACGTTCCACGTCCTCTCGGTCCAGCGATCGATCGCGTTCGAGGTGCTGATCAGCCCCGATCTCCCGAGCGAGGTGTTCTGGGACGAGGATCGGATCAACGAGGTGATGGGAAATCTGTTGGCCAACGCATTCAAGTTCACGAATCCCGGGGGTCGTGTCGGGCTCCGCACCGAGCCTGACGGCGACCGCGTGCTGCTCGAGATCACCGATACCGGCGCCGGCATCCCCGCGTCGCAACTGCCTCACGTCTTCAAGAAGTTCTATCAGGCGGACAACCAGGGCTCGGCGTCCGTCAAGGGCACGGGGCTCGGGCTGGCGATCGCCAAGGAGATCGTCGAGGCCCACGGCGGCGAGATCATCGTCGAGAGCACGCCGGGCGTCGGCACGGTGTTCACGATCGTGCTTCCGATGCGGGCACGGGTGGGGCGGATGACGCTGACGCCGCGCGGTACGCGCGCCGTGTCCGTCTGATGCGGCGCCGCGCCTCACGACGCGCCGTCGTCGGCCTCGTCAGCGGTGTGCTGGCGTCGACCGTCGGCTGTGCGCGCCCTGAGCCGGAGCCGGTGCCCGTCGCGGTGCCGGCGCGCACCGAGTGGCAGGACGTGCTCGAGATCGTGGAGCGCTACGCGCTCGAAGGGCGCTACACGCTGGCCGATTCTCTCCTGCTCGACTTCACCCAGCGCCACGCTGGCAGCGCCGAGGCGGCCGAAGCGCGCTACTGGCGCGCCGTGCTGACGCTCGACCCGTCGAACGAGAACGGCTCTTCGCGTCAGGCGATCAGCGCCATCGATGACTACCTGACGGGCGGGCCGGGACTCCCGCGCTACGGCGAGGCGCTCGTGCTGCGTCGCCTCGCCGGGCAGTTGGAGGCGCTGCGCAACGTGCGCCCTCCAGCCCCGGTGGTGTTCATCGATACCACGCAGCTTCGCCAGCGGGGCGAGGAGATCACGAAGCTGCGTGACAGCCTCACGCAGACGACGGCCGAGCTGGAACGGATCCGGCAGCGGCTCCGCGCGACCCGCCCGGAGACACCGCCCCCAGCGGCCCGACCGCCGCGCGGGAGCTAGCGGGCGTCATCCGGCCGGCCGCGGCGGCGCGGGTCGCCCGTGCCGCGGCGAGCACGCGTTCGTTCCCGCGCGGATTGGCCACGCAGGGACGGCCGTCCCACGCGCGGGCTTCGTCCGGGTAACGTCGAAGAAAGCTTCCTTGCGAGCTCTATACGATGCCCGGATGTTATGCGCATGCGCCAGCTCACCGCGTCCGTCGCACTGCTCGCCCAGGTGCTCATGTTGCTCGTAATGGCGACTCGTCCGGCACACGGACAGGGCCGGCTCACCGGACTTCAGCCCGGCGACCTCGTTCGGCTCACCGCACCCACGATACTCCCCCATCCTCTCGAAGGCCGAGTGATCGCGGCGGACTCGGCGTCCATCAGCGTCACGCCGCGCGGAGGGGAGACGATCACGCTGCCCGCCGCCTTGATCCAGCGCGTGCAGTGGGGTCATGGGGTGAATCGCGCCCGGGGTGTCCAGCGCGGTGCGTTTGGTGGCGCGATGCTCGGCATGCTTGTCGGCGCGGTCGTCGGGCTTTCTGGACCGCGCGATGGATCCGCGAACCTTGCTCCCGCGACGGGTTTCATGATCGGCGCCGGCGTTGGTGCCGTCTATGGCGGGTTCCGTCCGCCGACGGCGTGGGTCGATTGGAGCGCGCCGTCTCCGGCTCCGCGTCGCTAGCGAGGCTCTGGATTCCGAAGGGCAGCCGGGCGCAGGTCTCCGCGGGGATTGCTCGCGTTCCCGCTAGCCCACCCTGAACAACGCGATCGCCTTCGCGTACCGCTCCGTCAACAGGGTTCGCAGGCCGAGATGCTCGTTGGCCTTGAGCTCGGGATCCCGCGCGAGGATGTCGGCGGCGACGACCCTTGCCGTGTCGAGCAGCGCTTCATCGCGCAGCGGGTCGGCGACGCGAAACATCGGCTCGCCATGCTGGCGTTCGCCGAACAGATCGCCCATGCCGCGCAGGCGCAGATCGGCGCGGGCGATCTCGAAACCGTCCTCGGTGTCGACGAAGATGCGCAGCCGCGTCGCCGACTCCTCGCTGACGTCGCCCAACAGAATGCAGTACGCGGCATCGGCACCCCGGCCGACGCGCCCGCGCAACTGGTGCAACTGCGAAAGGCCGAACCGCTCCGGATGCTCGATGAGCATCACGGTGGCGTTCGGCACGTCGATGCCGACCTCGATCACCGTCGTGGCGACCAGCACGTCGATCGCACCATCGCGAAACGCGCGCATCACCGTATCGCGCTGGTCGTTCGGCATTCGCCCGTGCAGCAGGGCCACCGTGCGGTCGGTGAACGCGGTGCGGGCAAGCTCCTCATGCATCGTCGTCGCCGCCTTGAGGTCGGTCTTTTCCGACTCCTCGATGACCGGATAGACGACGTACGCCTGACGACCCTGCGCCAGCTCGCGATCGATGAAGGCGAGCACCTTCTCGCGCGCCGACGCCGGACGCAGGGCGGTGGTCACCGGCAGCCGTCCGGGCGGCCGCTCGTCGACGAGGCTCACGTCGAGATCGCCATAGAGCGTAAGGGCGAGCGAGCGCGGGATCGGGGTCGCGCTCATCAGCAGCACGTCAGGCGCCGTGCCCTTCGCCCCAAGCGCCGCCCGCTGCTCGACGCCGAAACGATGCTGCTCGTCGACGACGGCGAGCCCCAGATTGGCGAACGCGGCCGATTCCTGCAACAGCGCGTGCGTCCCGATCGTGAGCAGCGGGCCGGGTGACTCGAGCCGCGCTGCTGCCTCACGACGCTCGCGTGCGCCGAGCCGGCCCGTCACGAAGACGGGCTCGATGGCGAGCGGCGCGAGCAGGCGCGTGATCGATCGGAAGTGCTGCTCCGCCAGCAACTCGGTCGGTGCCATGATCGCCGCCTGATAGCCGTTCTCCATTGCCAACAGGGCGGCGAACAGCGCCACGATCGTCTTGCCGCTGCCGACGTCGCCCTGCAGCAGGCGATGCATGCGACGCGGGCTGCACATGTCGACGAAGATCTCACGCAGGGAGCGCACCTGCGCGCCCGTGAGCTCGAACGGCAGCAGCCCGCGCAGGCGGGACGTCAGGTCGCGCCGGTTCTCGAATTCGATCCCGCCACGCGCCTCACGCGCGAGCTGGTTGGCCCGGCGATGCAGGAGTTGCAGCGCGAGCAGTTCCTCGAAGGCCAGTCGAGACCGCCCCGCCAGCGCCTCGGCCATCGTCGTCGGACGATGCACCAGCGCCAGCGCGCGCGGCAGCGGCGGAACCCCGGCCGCCGCCATGATCGACGGCGGCAGATGCTCCGTGACGAGGGGAAGCAACTTATCGAGATAGAGGTCGAGCAGGGTGCGAAGCTGCTTGACCGAGAGTCCCTCGGTGGCCGGATAGACGGCGAGCACACGGCCGCCGGCCGTGCCCTCGTCGTCGGTGCCCAGATTGACCCACTCGCGCGGCTGGAGCTGGCGGCCGTGGAAGAAGCGCACGTGGCCAGCCACCAGAAGCACGTCGTCCTTCTGGATGACGCGATCGAGGAAGGGCTGCCCGGGCCAGGCGACCTCGATCAGCCCCGTGTCGTCGCGGAGCACCGCCTGAAAGATGCGCAGCCCCTTCCGCGTGGGGATGACGCCCTTGCTGATCACCCGTCCGATCACCGTGCCGTCCATCCCCGGCTCGAGCGAGGAAATCCGGGCTACGGTGCTCGCGTCCTCGTACCGGTGCGGCACGTGGTACAGCAGGTCGCCGGCCGTACGAATACCCAGTCGGGCGAGGGCGTCGCCGCGCCGCGGGCCGACCCCCTTGAGATACATCGCCGGCGTGTCGAGATAGATCTGACGGCTCCCCTCGCCGGACGAGGGCGAGCGGCGGCGTCGATCATCGCCCGCGGACGTCGTCACCCTTCCAGCAGGTCGCGCGCGAACGCGGCCGGGTCGAACGACCGCAGATCCGCCGCGCCCTCGCCCGTGCCAATGAACTTCACCGGAATGTCGAGCGCCTCGTGCACCGCGACGACGACCCCGCCCTGGGCCGTGCCATCGAGTTTGGTCACCACCAGCCCGGTGAGCGGCACCGCCTGCGAGAAGGTCCGCGCCTGCGCGACCGCGTTCTGCCCGATCGTCCCATCGAGGACGAGCAGCGACTCGTGCGGCGCGTCGTCGAGCCGCTTCCCGATCACGCGGTTGATCTTCTTCAGCTCTTCCATCAGGCCGGCGCTGGTGTGGAGACGGCCGGCCGTGTCGACGATGACGACGTCCACGCCGCGCTGGATTCCCACGTCCACCGCGTCGAAGGCCACCGACGCCGGATCCACGCCGGGTTGCCCGCCCACGAACTCGGCCCCCGACCGCTGCGCCCAGAGGCGCAACTGGTCGATGGCCCCGGCGCGAAAGGTGTCGCCCGCGCCGAGCAGGACTCGCTTGCCCTGGCGCCGAAAGGCGGTCGCGAGCTTGCCGATAAAAGTCGTCTTTCCCGCCCCGTTCACGCCGAGCACGAGGATGACGGTTGGCGCCGCGGGCGCGATGCGCAGGTGCGGATCGCTGTTGCCGGCGCGCAACGCGTCCTCGATCCCCGTGGCCAGTGCATCGAGGAATTCCGGCTGCGTCTTGATGAGGCCGCGTTCGGCCAGCCGCTCGACCGACTCGATCAGCCGCAGCGTGGTGGGAACGCCAAAATCCGCCTCGAGCAGGAGCTCCTCGAGTTTCTCCAACGAGCCCTGATCGGGGCCGCCGCGCGCGAGCACGGCGACGTCCATCATGGCGACATCCTTGATGCGCTGCCACAACGTCCGCTCTGGGACGTCGCCGGCGCGCTTGAACAGTCGATTCATGTCGATCGGAAGTGCGCCGCGGCGTCAACGGGGGCCATCGGCACAGGAAGATGGGCGGGGCGCGACGACGGGTGTCTCACTATCGCGCCCACCGGACGAAACTAACGCTCCTCACAGATGCAGGGAGCACGCCCCACGGGCGGCGCGCCGGTCGCGGCCGCCGGGCGTCAGCGGAGCCCCGCCCTTCGCCGCAGCAGCCACTCGATGCATAACGCCGCCACCGCCACCAGATAGAGCCAGCCGACGGACCGCGCGGTGCGCTGCTGCTCGACGCCCGGGGCCGCGCCCACGTCGCCCGACTCCACCGTGCGGCGGCGCGGGAGCAGTTCGCGCGCCGGATTGACCACGAGCAAGGCCTCGCCCCCCGCGAACCGCGCCGTCCACTCGCCAACCGGAAGCGGCGCCGTTTCGGCAACCGTCTGCCCGGGGAGGAAGCGGATCTCGGCCGTCCGCTCGTCGGCCACGACGGCGCCGCGTCGCGTCAGGCTGACGGCGACAACGGAATCGGCCGCGCTACCGCGACGCCAGCGAATCGGGTCGCCGGCGCGCTGGATGCCGGTCTCCGGTATGGCCGGCCGCGGATCGACGCGCTCAGCCGCCAGCCAGTCGAGAATCCCGCCCCAGAGCGCGCGGAACACGTCGGCGCCGGCACCGCCGCGGAATTCCCAGCGCCAGAACCCCGCCGCCGCTACGATCGCCCGCCGCGGCGGCCCGTCCCGGCCGACGATCGGTGCCGCCCGAGCGCCGGTGCGATTCAGCCGCACATCGAGCCCGCTCCACGCACCCGGCGGCACGTCCGTCCGCACCGTGAGTGGAGCGAGGCTGTCCCACGCGACGCCGCCGAGCGCGGCAGCCAGCGGGGAGGTTGGCGCTCCGGTCGGATACCACTCCGGCCGTTGCGTCTCCGGCGGCGGAACGACGAGCAACACGGCGCCGCGGGTGGCAGACGCCGGTGGCCCGAAGACGGCCGTGTCCCCGTGCACCACGACGAGCGGCGCGGCGCGTACGGCAGCGCGCACTGCCGCTTCCGAGACGGGGGCGAGCGTTCCCTCCACCCGCCACTGGTCGGGGGTGATGCGGAGGAAGGCGCGCGTCGGGAGCTGGGTCGTGCCACGCAGCACCGCGAGCAGCCCACGCACGTCGTTGTCGGGCGAGGTCGAGACCAGCACTGCGCCGGCCGCTGGCGAGACCTCGACGACGGTCGCCACGGTATCGTTGGCGGGCACGACGTCGCCCGGCGCCGTCACGGCCGCGCGCAGCGTGCGGGCGCCGTCCCCCGGCGTCACCGGCAGCCGCACCGCGACCTCCCGCTCGGCGTAGGCCGGGAAGGAATCCAGCGCCGCCTCGGCGGTCGCCGCACCGAAGGTGACGCGCAGCGTCGCGGCATCGGAGCCCGACGCGCCGGCCACGAGGGTGACCCGTACGTCGATCGAATCACCCGCGACGGCGGCCCGCGGCGCTTCGAGCCCCTGAGCGGCCAGATCGCGGACGTCTTCCCCGGCGATCACCTCGACGCGGGACCCGCGGGGCAGCCGAGCGAGGGCGTCGGCGTCGTCGAGCCGGCCGTCGGTGAGGATGTGCAGGGCGCGACCGGCCGCGACGGCGCGATCGACCGCGGGCCCGAGGCGGGAGGCGGCGTCGCCCGGAAGTGCGGGGGCATCGGAGGCGGCGCGCGTCGAGTCGCCAAAGAGAAGGAGCGAATCGCCCGCGCCTGCGCGTGCGATCGCCCGAGCAGCCGTCCAGCTGCTGTCGCCGCCCCGCAGCCAGCTCGCCGATGCATCGAGCGCGACGAGGGGTATCCCCATCGTCGCGCGGGCGACCGGTGCGTCGAGGAGGAGGGCGACGAGGATGGCCGCGGCGATCCAGCGCAGGAACGCCGCGCCAAACCAGGGCGCACCTGGCTGTCGGGTCCCGACGTACGACGCGGCGGCGAGCCCGAGGCCCGCCGCCGCCGCGATCCCCCACGCGAGGAGACCGTTCATCCGCGACCCGTCGTCACGCGCGCCGGAGGACGCGTCTCAGGACCGGGGCGCTCAATCACGAACGGCGACGCGGACAGCCGAATCCGCGCCAACCTGATCGAGCGTGGCGAGCAGCGTCGCGCGCTGCCGCAGGAATGCCTCACGATCAGACGACGGGATCGGCATGCCGGCCTTGTCGCGCAGGGCGACGTTGGGGTCGCGCTGGACACCGCCGACGAGCACCTCGAAATGCAGGTGCGGCCCGGTCGCCAGTCCCGTCATGCCGACGAAGCCGATCGTCTGGCCGATCTCCACGCGCGCGCCCGAGCGAATGGCGCGGCCGAAGTTGCGCAGGTGCGCGTACCGCGTGACATAACCGTTCGGATGCTTGACCTCGATCGTGTTGCCATAGCCGCCGCGACGGCCGGCGAAGATCACGCGTCCCTCGCCGATCGTGCGAACGGGCGTGCCCTGCGAGGCGGCGTAGTCGGTGCCGCGGTGATCGCGCCACGACTTGAGGACCGGGTGGAAGCGCCGGCCGAAGTTGCTGGAGATGCGGCGGAATTCGAGCGGCGCGCGGAGAAAGGCGGCGCGCAGCGACTTGCCGTCGGCATCGAAGAAGGTGCCTGACGCGCGCGGGCTCTCGTAGCGGAAAGCCTGATGCTCGTTGCCCGACAGCGTGAAGCTGGCGGCGAGCACGCGCTCGAGCCTGACGGCGCCGTTGGGCGCGGTGGCTCGCTCGAACATCACGCGGAAGCCGTCGCCCTTGTGCAGGTCGCGACTCATGTCCACCCGATACTCGAACACCTCGGCGAGCGACCAGGCGAGCTCGGCGCGCTGACGGTTCGGTAGCATGTTTCGCGCGCCCTCGTCGAGCGCGGCGTAGAGCGACGAACCGATGGTGCCCGAGACGACGGCCGTATCGGTCGTCCAGGGGAGGCGCTCCTCGCTGCCGGACCAGGCGCCGGAGGCCCGCGTGAGGCGGACGAGCCGGTCGATCCCGAGCTGGACGACGACCTCGTCAGGCAGCGAGTCGGTGGTGCGGCCGCGGAAGGTCACGGGAATTCCGGCGGGGATCCGGCGGAGGTCCAGGTTGGCGGCTTCCTTGAACGCGTCCAGCACCTCGAGGCCGGCGAGCCCGCCGCGCGAGAGGAGCGTGGCCATCGACTCGCCACGGTTGAGCGTGTCGACGCGTTCGAACAGCGTGACCGCCGGCGCCGGCATGACGAGGATCTCGCCCGGGCGCGCGGTGGGAATGGGCGTCGGGTTGGCCCGGAGCGCGGCCGCAACGACGAGCGCCACCGCGGCGACGGCGGTGGCGCGAATGAGTGAGTTCTTCAATCCATTTGTCTCCGAATGAACGTCGGAATCTCCATGTCGCTGAGATCCTGCGCGTTGCGATCGGTGGGTGCACCGGGCGCGGCCGGGCGGCGGACTTCACCGTAAGCGGGGCGGGCCGGTGCGGAGGGGCGTGCGGGGGGGCGGGTCGCCGGGAACGGGATCACGGGCGCCCCGCGCGGGGGCGTCAGCGGATCCGCGGCTATCGGCATCGGCGCAGCCCCGGACGGCTGCATCGAGGCCATCGCGGCGGCCAGTCCGGGCACGCTCTGCTGCAGTTCCTTGTCGAAGCCAGTGGCGATGACGGTCACACGGATCTCGCCCTGCATCGCGGGCTCGTGCACGGCGCCGAAGATGATCTCGGCGTCGTCGCCCACGGCGTCGTGGATGATCTCGTTGATCTGGTGCACCTCCCCGAGGGTGAGGTCGGCACCGCCCGTGATGTTCACGAGCACGCCCATCGCGCCGGAGATGGAGATGTTGTCGAGCAGCGGGCTCGAGATCGCCTGCTGGGCGGCCTCGACGGCGCGGTTCTCCCCGCGGCCGACGCCGGTGCCCATGAGCGCCGAACCCCCGTTCTGCATGACGGTGCGGACGTCGGCGAAGTCGACGTTGACGAGCCCCGTGACGCTGATCAGCGAGGAGATGCCCTGCGTCGCGTGCAGCAGCACCTCGTCGGCCTTCTTGAGCGCGTCCTGGAACGGGATCCCCTTACCGACCACGGCGAGCAGCCGCTCGTTCGGCACGACGATCATCGTGTCGACGTGCTTGCGCATCTCGCCGATGGCGAGCTCCGCCTGACGCATCCGCTTGCGCCCCTCGAACAGGAAGGGACGCGTCGTGATGCCGACGGTCAGCGCCCCCGCCTCACGAGCGAGCTCCGCGACCACGGGCGCGGCTCCGGTGCCCGTGCCCCCGCCCATGCCGCACGTGATGAACACCAGATCGGCGTTCTGGAGGACGCGAGAGACCTCGTCGCGATTCTCCTCGATCGCCTGACGGCCCGTTTCGGGACGAGCGCCCGCGCCAAGTCCGCGCGTCAGCTTCTTCCCGATCTGGATCTTGACGTCGGACTTGGAGGCGAGCAGGGCCTGCGCGTCGGTATTGACCGAGATGAACTCCACACCTTCGAGATGTTCCTCGATCATCCGGTTGACGGCGTTGCCGCCACCGCCACCCACGCCCACCACCTTCATGCGGGCGCCTTGGGACCCGCTGTCGTCGAATTCGAACATCGTGGGCAGCACTCCGGTGCTTCGGGACGAGTGATCGCCGACCGGCTGGGGACGCAGCGTTATCGGATGCCGACGTGGACGCTGGATCGGCGCGTCCCGACCCGGCTGATCAGCCGCGCCATGTCGTGGGCATCGCCAATATAAGCAATTCTCCGCGCGAGGCCACGTCTCTAGACGATCGTTTCGCGCGAACTTTTCACATTGCCACACAACGAGTTATCCACAGCCGGCGCGCCCACAAGCACGGTTGTGACGATCTCCCACCGAAGTCCGTGCACACCGCCAATCTGGCGTGTGGCGTGGCAGTCCCCGCATCCCCGAACGGGCAGCGAAAGTCGCTCGCCACGCGATGGATCGAGCGTTCACCTCATCAACCGACGGCGACTCGACGTCCCCGCGTCGCCCCCGACGATGCGCGTCCCGCGATTAGAAAAAGTCCTGCAACCAGGTCTTGACGCGGTGCGCGAGCTTGTCCATTCCCGGCGCCGCAAGATTGACGCGCTTCGCGCCGCCAGCCGCGCCACCTAACGTGAGACGACCCGCGCCGTACTGCGCCAGCCCGACCACCGTGGCGAAGCGGGGTGAATCCACCGCCTCGCGCAAACCCGTCGCCTGCTCGGCCGGTACGCCCACCCGCACCCCCGTGCCGAACACCTCGGCGGCGAGCTCGCGCATGCCATCCAGCGCGGCCGCACCGCCGGTGAGCACCACGCCGGCGCTCAACTGCCCGCCATGTCCCGACGCATCGATCTGCCGTTGCGCGAGCGAGAGGATCTCATCCATGCGCTGATGGATGATGTGTGCGAGCAACTCGCGCGGCACATGACGCTCGCCCTGAGCCGGCGTGCTCGGCAGGAGCACCGCCTCGCCCGGGGCGACCATCGGCTCATACGCGCAGCCGTAGCGTTCCTTCAGTCGTTCTGCATCGGCCTGCGTCACACCGAGCCCGTGCACGATGTCTCCGGTGACGCTGCTGCCGCCGAAACCGATCGTCGCGAGATGTCGGATCTTCCCTTCGTGGAAGACGGCGAGGTCCGTTGTTGCCGCCCCCATCTCGAGGAGGGCGACGCCGAGTTCCTTTTCATCTTCGGTGAGCACGGCGAGTGCGCTCGCCAGCGGTTCCAGCACCAGTTCGCGAACCCGGTAGCCCGCCCGCTCGACCGCCTTCCGAAGGTTGATCGCCGGCGCAGAGCCGATCGTCACCAGGTACATCTCGGTCTCGAGCCGCATCCCGACCATGCCAACGGGGTCGCGGACGCCGTGCGTCTTGTCGACCGCATATTCCTGCGGGATGGCGTGCAGCAGCTCGCGGTCCTGCGGAATGGACTGGGCCCGCGCCACGGCATGGGCGCGCTCGACGTCGGGGCGGGTGATCTCGTCGCCGTTCACCGCCACGATCCCCTGACTGGTCATCGCCCGCACGTGCTCACCGGCGATCCCGGTGTAGACGGCCTCGACCTTCGCGCCGGCCATCCGTTCAGCGTCGGCGAGCGCCTGACGAATGGCGCGCGTCGTCTCCTCGATGTCGGAGACGACGCCGCGCCGCAGCCCGGTGGTGCGCACCTGCCCCACGCCGAGGATCCGAAGGACCGGGTGTCTGGGCAGATCCCCCACGACCTCCGCGATCACCGCGGTGGTCTTGGCCGACCCGACGTCCAGCCCGGCGACTAGCTGGTCCGCGTTCATTGCACTCTTGCGATCACTTGGTCACGAAAACGGAGATCGAGCTCGGCGACGCGAACACCGCGGCGAGCGAGATCATCTTCAACGGGAATGACATCGGCGAGCCGCGCCGGCGTGACGTCGCTCCGGACCCGGACCGGCATCGAGGCCAGGCGGATCAGGAGCTGGGTCGCATCGACGCGTCGGACTTCGCTGATCCGGCGAAAGAGCGCCGGGTCAGCCTGACGAATCTGGTCGAGCAGCGCGAGCACGCCCGAATCCGCCGTCGCGATGACGGGCAGGTCGGTCGCGACCGCGATCGGGTCGAGCGGAAGGAGATTGCCGGCGGCGTCCACCGCCTCGAGCCCCCCGTCGCCGGACGTCAGCGCCACGGGAAGCCGTTCGTCGATGTGGACGATGAGCGTCGACGGAAGTTTCCGACGAATCTCGGCGTTCCGCACCTGCGGGTGCCGCTCGAGCCGGGCAATCAGTGGATCCGGATCGTCCCAGACCGATCGCGTGGTGTCCACGGCGAGCGTGGCCATGAGGTCGGCCGGCGACGCATAGCGAAGCCCCAACAGCTCGACCTCGCGGACATGGAAGAAGTCGAGTGTACCGAGCGCCGACCGTGCCCACCACGGGCTCGACAGGAGGCCCGCCGAGACGAGCAGAACAATGGCGCTCCGGACGCGTCGCCGCCAGCGGGAATTCGCGGGCGGAGCGGGATCAATCATCGGGGACCAGCGAGCCGGCGCAGGAGGTCGGGGCCGGTCAGCGTGATGTCGCCGGCGCCCAGCGTGATGACGATGTCCCCTGGCCGGACGGCACCAGCCAGCGCCTCGGCCAGTTCCGACCGCTCGCCCGTCCAGAGCTCCACGGAACTGGCGTCGCGGATCGCCTGCTCGATCAGGGCGCTCGTCACACCCGGGATCGGCTGCTCGCGCGCCGGATAGATCGCCGTCAGGAAGACGGAATCGGCCGCCGCCAGCGCCGATCCGAAGTCGCCCGCGAAATCCCGCGTGCGCGAGTAAAGATGGGGCTGGAACGCCGCCACGAGCCGCCGATCCGGGTAGGCCGCGCGGGCCGCGGCCAGCGTCGCGCGGATCTCCGTCGGGTGATGGGCATAGTCATCGACGACGAGCACGCCGCCCTCCTCGCCCAGTCGCTGAAAGCGCCGCTGCACGCCGCCGAACTTCGCCAGCCCGCGGGCCAGTTGTTCGAGCGTGGCGCCAAGAGCGAGACCGCTCCCGATCGCGGCGAGCGCGTTCTGGACGTTGTGCTTTCCGGGGACGCGCAGCACCACCTCGCCGAGCGGCCGCCCGTCGAGCGCGACGTCGAACCGGGACCCGCCATCAAGCGGGCGGACATCGGTCGCGCGCAGCCGCGCGCCAGCGCCCAGTCCGTAGCCGATCACCTCGGCGCCCGATGGCAGCACCAGCCCAGCCGCGCCCTCGTCATCGGCGCACCGCACGATAACCCGCGCGGGCTCGGCAAACCGCGCGAAGGTGGTCATGATGTCGTCGAGATCCGTGTAGATGTCGAGGTGGTCGGCCTCGACGTTGGTGATCACGGCGACGGTGGGGGTGAGGGCGAGAAACGACCGATCGTACTCGTCGGCTTCGACGACGAACAACTGGTCGCCGCCGAAGCGGAGGTTGCCTTCCCACGACGCCACCCGCCCGCCGACAACGCCGGTGGGGCCGAGCCCCGCGGCTTCGAGCGCCTCGGTGGTGAGCACGGTGGTCGTCGTCTTCCCGTGGGTGCCGGCAATCGCCACCAGTTCGCCGCCGGCGACCGCCTCGCCCAGCGCCTCGGCGCGGCGGACCACCGGCAGGCCGAGGGCGCGGGCGCGGGCAAGCTCGGGATGGTCGCGGGAAACGGCCGACGTCACCACCACGGCTCGCGCCTCGTCGAGATGGGCGGGATCGTGGCCGTCGAACAGCGTGATGCCGAGGCGGCGAAGGTCGGCGGCGTCCCCGAGTTGGGCATCGCAGCCGGTGACGGCGACCCCGCGGCGCGTGAACAGCTCGGCGAGTCCGCTCATCCCCGCCCCGGCAATGCCGACGAAGTGGACCGGACGCGGGTCGGATGGGTCGAGGAGTGTCATGGGGACGGCAATATAGGGAGCCCCGCAGGCGCCCGACACGGGGGCCGAACGTCCAATCCGGGGGGCGGCCAGGTCCCGTCCGTCGCCTCAGCCCCGGGAGCGCGCCATCGCCAGCACGCGCTCGGCGATCACCCTCGCCGCGTCGGGTCGGGCGCGGGCGGACGCCCCGGCGGCCAGCGACGCGCGCCGTTCCGGATGAGCGGCGAGCTCCCCTATTTGGCGGTTCAACAGGTCGACCGTGAGCGTGCGCTGCGGGAGGTGCAGGGCGGCGCCGGCACGTTCGAGGGCGACGGCGTTGGCCGTCTGATGGTCGGCAGCCGCCGTGGGCAGGGGCACCAGCGCCATCGGAATGCCCCACGCGCACAGCTCGGCGGTGGTCATCGCTCCGGCGCGGGTGAGGGCGAGGTCGGCGGCGGCGTACGCATCGGCGATCGGCGCGAGATAGGCGCGCACGCGAACGCGGTCGCTCTCGAGGGCGGCGTACTGGTCGTACGACCCGGTCCCTGTTCCCCAGATCAGCCGGATGCCTGGCGGCAGTCCGTGTTGCACCCACGCCGCCACCGCGTCGTTGAGCGCGCGAGCCCCCTGACTTCCCCCGAACACGAGCAACACCAGCCCGTCGTCAGGCGCGAATCCCCAGCGGGCAAGCGCATCGGTCCGCGGCGCCCGCGCCCGCGTCGGCGGGGGCGGCTCGATCGGATTCCCCGTATCGACCGCGGTGCTCCCGGGGCCGAGCGTGAGCGCGCCGGCGGCTTCGGGAAAGCCCAGCCAGACCTCGCGTGCCCGGCGGGCGAACAGCTTCACGGTGAGCCCCGGAAAGCTGTTCTGCTCCTGAATCCCGTACGGAATGCCGTGCAGCGCGGCATAGCCGAGGACCGCGCCCGCCGCGTAGCCACCCGTCCCCACCACCGCGGCCGGCCGCTCCTGCCTCACGCCGGCCCCGATTGCGCGAACGGCGCTGACGAGCCCGGCCGCCGTCCGCCAGTTGTTCCACGGCGCTGTGCGATAGAGCGGATGCAGGTCGAGCAGCTCGTGCGAGAACTCGGTGGTCGGGAGGACGGTGCGCTCGATACCGCGCCGCGCACCAATGAAATGCGGCCGCACGGTGGGGTCGAGGGCGACCACGGCGCGGGCGATCGCCAGCGCGGGGTAGAGATGGCCGCCCGTGCCGCCGCCCGTGAACAGGATGCGCATCCGGCCGCCCTAGTACGCGGGAACGGGCGAGGGGTCAGTGGCGTGTTCGCCAATGACCTTCTCGCGCCGGCTGCCGATGTTTACGAGCATCCCGGTCATCAGGAGCGAGAGCACGAGATTCGAGCGCCCGTACGAGATGAACGGCAACGTCAGCCCCGTCGTCGGCAGCAGGCCGATGACGACGCCGATGTGGAGGTACGCCGTGAGCACGGTGGTCATCGTGATGCCAACGGCGAGCAGCTGCTGGAACCGGGTGCGCGCATCGCGGGCGATTCGAAAGCCGAGCCAGGCGTAGAGCGCGAACGCCATCGTGACGAAGCAGATCCCGACGAATCCCCACTCCTCGCCGATGTTGCTGGCGATGAAGTCGTTGTAGCCGAACGGAACGAAGCCATACTGCTGCCGCCCCTGCCCGAAGCCGACGCCGAACGGACCACCGGATCCGACGGCGATCAGCGACTGGCGCAACTGGTAGCCGATCGCGGCGTTCCCGGCTCCCGGATCGAAGAACTCGTTCATGCGCAGCAACGCGTAGTGCAATCGTTCGAGCTCGCTCCACAGAATGGGAATGGCGGCCGCTCCGAGCAGCACGAAGTGGCCGATGCGCGCCCCGCCGGCGAACAGCACGACGCCCATCGTCAGCAGGAACATCATCGCGGCCGAGAGATCGGGCTGCAGTGCCGCCAGCAGCGCCAGCAGGCCGATCACGAGGAGAAACGGGAGCAGCCCTTTCGTCAGGCGGCGCATCTGGTCGCCCTTCTTGACGACGAGCATCGCCGTCCACGCGATCACGGCGATCTTGGCGAACTCGGTCGGCTGCAGCGACCCACCCATCACGAACCGGCGCGACCCGTTGATGCGGGGCGAGATCCCCTCCGTGAACGGGAGGACAGTGATCAACATCAGCGCGATCGAGCCGAGCATCATCGGCCACGCCAGCTTCGACCATCGTTCGGCGTCCACCTTGGCGATCACCGCGAACAGGACGATGCCGACCGCGACACCGGTGAGCTGACGCAACAGATAGGCCGAACTCCCCTGCCCTTCCTGCATCGCGACGATCGCCGAACTGCTGTAGAGCACGGCCAATCCGAAGGCGAGCAGCACGGCGACGACCAGCACCAGCGCCCGCGCTTCGACCCCCATGCGCCATCGTTCCCGAACGTTCGCAACGGCACTGCTCATGGTGTCCCGCGGGCGAGCCGCCGAAAGGCGGCGCCGCGCTCCTCGTAGTTGTTGAACATGTCGTAGCTCGAGCAGGCGGGGCTGAGCAAGACCGCTTCGCCGCCGCCGGCAAGCGCTCGCGCGCGCTCGGCCACCGCGTCGAACGAACCCTCCACTCGTTCGACCGGAACCAGCCCCTGCAGGTCGGCGACGATCGTCGGCGCCGCCTCGCCATAGGCGAGCACTACCTGCCCGTGACGCGCGAACGGCTCGGCGAGCGAGGCGTACGACTCGCCCTTGTGGCGCCCACCGAGCAGCAGCACGTACGGCCGCGTCATCCCGTCGAGCGCGACGCGGGTCGAGCTGACGTTCGTGGCCTTGGAGTCGTTGATCCAGAGCACGCCGGCGAACTCGCCCACCGGCTCCATGCGGTGCGGGAGCGGGGCGGCCATGCGGAGTGCCGCGGCGAGCGCACCGCGCCGCGTCGTCGCGTCGTCAGGCGGTACCGCTCGCGACACCGCGAGCGCGGCGGCCAGCGCATTGGCGACATTGTGCGCGCCGAGCAGCGGCAGGTCGCGCCGATCCAGCAGCGGCGCGCCGTCGAGCATCAGGCGGTCGCTGTCACGGTCGAACCAGGCGTCGCCGCCATCAGCGTTGAGCGAGAAGAGGGAGATCGCACCGCGCAATGTGCGCAACGACTCGTGCCCGTGAGGGAGGCGGCGGTGCAGCGCGAGCGTTTCGGGGTCATCCGCGTTGAGCACCCACCGCGAATAGGCGCCGTCGTTGACGAACAGCAGCGCCTTATCGGCATAGTAGGCGTCGATCGACGGATACCAGTCGAGGTGATCGGGCGCGAGGTTCGTGACCACGCCGACGTCGGGACGCAGCGACGGCGTGTGGCGCAACTGAAAGGACGACAGCTCGAGCGCCACCCAGTCCGGCGCCTGCCCGTCGAGGGCGTACTGCGCCAGCGGCAGCCCGATGTTCCCTCCTTCGACGGCGTCGAGGCCGAGCGCGCGCAGCAGTTGGCCGATCAGCCCCGTCGTCGTGGTCTTGCCGTTGGTGCCGGTGACGGCGATGTAACGCAGCCCCACGAGCGTCTGCAGCGCGATCTCGATCTCGGTTGCGAGGGGAATCCCTGCCTCACGCGCGGCAACGATCGGCGGCGCGTGCGGCGGAATCCCAGGGCTGGTGACGACGAGCCCGGCGCGTCGGATCCGCTCCAGATCGTGTCCGCCCGCCCGCGCGTCGATTCCCTCCTCCTCCAGGCGCGCCGCCGCGTCGGCCGACGCCGCGCTCGTCGCGGCATCGGAGGCATAGACGCGATGTCCGGCGCGGGCGAGGAGGCGAGCCACGGGCGTGCCACTCTTGCCGAGGCCGATCACGGCGACCTCGCGCTCCGCAGGCGAGAGGCGGCCCGGCGCGATCGCGTCGAGCGAGACGGTGGTCATCGAATCTTGAGCGTACTGAGCGCGAGCAGCGCGCACAGAATGCCGAGGATCCAGAACCGGACGACCACCTGCGGCTCGGACCATCCTTTCAACTCGAAGTGATGGTGCAGCGGAGCGCGCAGGAAAACGCGGTTCTTTTGCGCGAACTCCAGGCCGTGCCGGCGACGACGGTACTTGAAAACGCCACGCTGAAGGATCACCGAGAGCGTCTCGATCATGAACACGCCGCCGACGAAGATGAGCAGAAACTCCGACTTGAGCAGGAGCGCGACCACGCCCAATGCCCCGCCGAGGGCGAGGGAGCCGGTATCGCCCATGAAGACCTGAGCCGGATACGTGTTGAACCAGAGAAATCCGATACAGGCTCCGATCACCGTCGCACAAAAGACGGTCAGCTCGCCCGCGTTGCGCATGTAGAAGATGCCGAGGTACGCGCTCGCATCGAAGCGACCGATCAGATACGCGAACATGGCAAGCGTGATGAACGCGATCGCGCAGAGTCCCGCTGCCAGTCCGTCCACCCCGTCGGTGAGGTTGACGGCATTGCTCGTCGCCGTGAGCACGAACGCCACCCACACCACGTAGACGAAGCCGAACGCGGGAATCATCTCGAGGAGCAGGTATTTGTAGAACGGCAGCGTCGTCGACGCGCCGGGCAGGGTCGATGGCGGCCAGAGCCAGAGGATAAGCCCCAGCAGCACGCCGCACGAGAGTTGCCCCAGGAGCTTGTAGCGCTCGACCAGCCCTTCGTTCTTCAGCCCCTCGCGCTTCTGTTTCAGCTTCAGGTAGTCGTCGAGGAACCCGATGCCGCCCATGTAGAGCGTCACGAACAGCGCGAGCCAGACGTAGCTGTTGTCGAGCCTCGCCCAGAGGAGGGTCGGGATGGAAATGGCGAGCATGATGATCAACCCACCCATCGTCGGCGTGGTGCCCTTGCCGAGATGGGAGTCGGGGGTGCCCTCGCGCACGACCTGATGCACCGACATCCGCTGCAGCCGCCTGACGATGAACGGTCCGAACACGAATGCGACGAGGAGCGCCGTCACGGTCGCGCCGGCCGCCCGGAACGTGATGTAATTGAACACGTTCAGCGGCGTGAAGTACCGCACGAGCGGAACGAGCAGGTGGTAGAGCACTAGGAAGTCGCCCAGGCGGTGAGGAGGGGGAGGAGACGTTCGAGGCGCACGCCGCGCGAGCCTTTGAGCAGGATGACCGCGTCAGGCGAGAGGCGCGGCTGGAGCAGCGGCCAGACCGATTCCGCGTCGGCCGCGACCACCACGCGCTCACGGTCGCCAGTATCGACGCCGTCGAGTGCGTCGGCGAACAGCCCGACCCCGGCGACGAGATCGACTCCACGCGCCAGCGCCTGACGCGCCAGTTCGGCGTGCAGCCGCGGCGCGGCATCACCCAGTTCGAGCATCGATCCGAGCACGGCCACGCGCTGCCGTCCGGTGTCCATGCCGCAGAGCAAGTCCAACGCCGCGCGGACGGACGGCGGGTTGGCGTTGTACGCGTCATTGATCACCGTCAGTGCACCGATCGTCTCCCAGGCCACCCGCATCCGCGGCTGCGGCATCGCGCGGATCGCGCCGGCGGCGGCGTCCGTCGGCACACCGAAATGGTCGGCCACCGCAATGGCGAGCATCGTGTTGCGCAGATTATGGGCGCCCCGCACCGGCGGCGCGATTTCCACGCCGCGAATCACCACCGTGCCCATCCCATCCGGTGCGACCGACCAGCGGTCCGCCCGAAGATCACCACCGTCGAGACCGGCCACGATCGTCCGCGGCGCGAGCGGGCGAGCCGCCTCCGCGACTTCCGGATGGGCATCGGGCGCGATCAGCAGCTCGACGCCGCGCGCGATCTCGATCTCCTCCCGCAGCACGCCCGCCAGATCCACCAGCCCTTCGAGATGCTCCTCTCCGATCGAGGTGATTACGGCCACGTCAGGCTCGCAGATGTCGCGCAGAATGGCGACCTCGCCGGGTATGTTCGTCCCGACCTCGATCACGGCGAGATCGGCCTCGTCGGGCAGGGCGAGCAGCGTCTGCGGAACGCCGATCCGGTTGTTCAGATTCCCCGTCGTCGCGTGAACGACGAACCGCGCCCGCAGCGCGGCCGCGGTCAGATCCTTGGTCGTGGTCTTTCCGTTCGACCCGGCGATGGCGATCACGGGCTTTCCCCACGCACGCCGGCGGTACCGGCCGAGTGCCCCCAGTGCCACCAGCGAATCCGGGACCGCGTAGACGGGCACCCCGAGCGCGGCCGCGCGCGACGAGTCCTCGACCACCAGCGCGGCCGCACCCGCGGCCACGGCTTCCGGGAGAAAGTCGTGCGCGTCGAACCGCTCCCCGCGCAGCGCGACGAACAACGCACCGGCGGGCATCGTCCGACTGTCGGTCGACACGGCCGAGAGCACGCCCGGGCCGCGCGGCCCCGCGCCGAGCGCGTCGGCGACCTGGTCCAGCGTCCAGTGGGTCATGCGAAGTGAGTCATGAAATCGGCTGCCCGTGCAGCAATTGGTGAACGATCAGCCGCTCATCGAACGGATAGGATGTGGTCCCGCGGATCTGGTACGTCTCGTGCCCCTTGCCGGCCAGCAGCACGAGATCCCGCCCCGGTTCGGCGTCGGCGATCGCGCGGGCGATCGCCTCACGCCGATCCTCAATTCGCACTCGCGGCGCCGCGTCCATCCCGGCCTCGATGTCGTCGAGGATGCGCTCCGGATCTTCGGTCCGCGGGTTGTCGCTGGTGACGATGCTGAGGTCGGCCAGTCGCGCGGCGACCGCTCCCATCTCGGCGCGCTTGCCACGATCGCGATCGCCGCCGCACCCGAACACCACGATCACCCGTCCCGGGGTGAAGGCGCGCACGGCGTCGAGCGCGCGTTCGAGAGCGTCGGGCGTGTGCGCGTAGTCACGATAGACGGCTGGCTGGTCAGCCAGCCGCTCGAGCCGTCCGGGCACCTGCGGGAGTGTCGTCAGGCGGTCGGCGACCTCGCCTGAGTCCCGGCCGATCGCGATCGCGGCGGCGGCGGCGCCGAGTGCGTTCTCGACGTTGAACTCACCGACCAGCGGCAGGGAGACGTCGCAGCGGGCGTCCGGCGTGACGAGCGTCCACCGGCTGCCGCGCGGATCGTAGTCGATGTCCACCGCGCGCACCGCCGCGGACCCGGCGCGACCGAAGCCGATGGTGCGCGGGGTCGGCGCGAGCGTGGCCCACGCCGGATCGTCGACGTTGATGACGGCCACGCCGTCGGGCGTCAGATAGTCGAGTAGCTGCGCCTTCGCGGCGAGGTACTGCTCCATCGTCCCGTGGTAGTCCAGATGATCGCGCGTGAGGTTCGTGAAGACCCCGGCGGCGAAGCGCAGTCCGGCGACCCGCCGCTGGTCGAGCGAGTGCGACGAGACCTCCATCGCCACTGAGCGCACTCCGGCGTCGACCAGCGCGCGCAGCACGCGCTGTAGCTCGACCGGCCCCGGGGTGGTGAGCCCGCTCCCGCCCGGCAGCACCACGCCCTCGCTCCCCGTTAGCACGCCGAGCGTGCCGATCGACGCGGCGCGCCCGTCCTCGTCGTCGAGCAGGTGGCGCAGGATGCCGACGGTCGTCGTCTTGCCGTTCGTGCCGGTGACGCCGACCATGGTCAGGCGGCGAGCGGGCTCGTCGAAGGCGGCAGCGGCCGCGATCGCGGCCGCGCGGCGGCCATCGCGGACGACGAGGGCCGGCAGCGACGAGCGCCCCGCATCCTCGACCAGCGCCAGCGCGGCGCCCGCGGCCTGCGCCGCGTCGAGGAACGCGTGGCCATCGGCGACGGCGCCCCGCACGGCGATGAACAGCCCCCCCGGCGTGACCCGGCGGCTGTCGTCGGCCACGTCAGGCACCGCGTCGGGAAGGAGGCCGCGAGTCTCGATGAGCAGCCCATCACGCTCGAGCGCCGCGCGGATCCGCGCGACCGGCAGCGTCATCGG
>JBBQHX010000026.1:0-22415 GCA_038324385.1 Gemmatimonadales bacterium
TGACCGCCGGCTGCGTCAGCATGACGAGCGCGCCGAACAGCGCCGTGAAGCCACCCACCATCGCCAGGCCGGCAAGCACGCCGGGGGCGAGCAGCATCACGTCGGCGAAACGGATGAGCACGAAGCCGCCCGCGTTGATCACCCCGGCATGCAGCAGCGCCGAGACCGGCGTCGGGGCCTCCATCACCTCGGTGAGCCAGCCGTGGGTCGGGAACTGGGCCGACTTCAGGAGTGCGGCAAGCGCGATGAGGCCGGCGGCGGCGAGCACCAGCCAGGATCCGTCGCCGGTCCGGGCCGCCGCGTTGATCGTCGCGATGTCCGTCGTCCCGTAGGCGATGCCCAGAAGGACGGCCGAGACGGTCAGCGCCGTGGCACCGAGGGTCGAGAACAGCCGCTTCTTGCGTGCCGCGCGCCGGGCCGCCACACGGTCGGGGTAGAACAGCAGCAGGCGATGGAGGGCGATGCTGGTGACGATCCACGCCGCTACCAGTTGGACGAGGTTACCCGTCTGGACGAGGATGAGGACGGCCGCGAGCGCCGCACACAGCCAGCCGGTAAAGGCCCCCTGCCGCGCCTCGCCGTCGAGATAGGTGGAGGCGTACCGCACCACGATCCAGCCGACGAAGGTGACGAGAAGCAGCATGGTCGTGCTCAACGCGTCGAGCCGGGCCGAAACGCCGACGCCAGCGACGCCGATCAAGCCGCTATCGCCCGGACCGCGGACGACCAGCACCGTGAGCGATCCGATCGCGATCAGCAGCGCGAGGAGCGCGGCGCCCTCGGCAATGGCCGGCACCAGGGGCGGGCGCCGACCGGGCCGCACGAAGCCCATCGCGGCAGCAACAATCAGCACGAGCGGTGCAGCGAGCGGGAGCAGATAGACCGACAAGGCGATTCCTCAGGGAACGATGGTGTGCCAAGATTGTATCGCACCCGTTGGTCGGAGTAAAATGCATTGTCTTATCAAAAACGTTCGCTATTATCGAACGTTATGGCAGTGCTGAACTACAACCATCTGCGCTACTTCTGGGCGGTCGCGCACGACGGCAATCTCACGCGCACCGCGAAACGCCTGAATCTCACGCAGTCGGCGCTGTCGGTGCAGATTCGCAAGCTCGAGGAACGCGTCGGCCATGCGCTGTTCGAGCGGCGCGGACGGCAATTGCATCTGACCGAAGCCGGGCGCATCGCGCTCGACCATGCCGACGCGATCTTTGCGACGGGCGAGGAACTGCTCGGCACGCTGCGCCAGGCTGGCGGGGCGCGGCAGGCGCTGCGGATCGGCTCGCTCGCCACGCTGTCGCGCAACTTCCAGATGGAGTTCCTGCGCCCGGTTCTGGGCCGGTCCGACATCGACCTCATCCTTCGCTCGGGCGGCTCGGCGGAACTGCTGCGCGCGCTCGAGGCGCTCAACCTGGACGTCGTGCTCATCAATCAGGCGCCGGCTGGCGACGCCCTGACGCCCTTTGTCGCGCAGCGCCTCGCCGAGCACGCGGTCAGCCTCGTTGGCACGCCCGACCGGTTCCGCGACCCGGGCAGCCTCGCCGAGCGCCTGACGACGCATCCGGTGATCCTTCCAACCGTGGAGAGCAGCGTGCGCACCGGCTTCGATGCGCTCACCGACCGCCTGGGCATCCGACCCCAGATTGTCGCCGAAGTCGAGGACATGGCCATGATGCGTCTGCTGGCGCGGGAGGACATGGGGCTTGCGGTATTGCCGCCGATCGTCGTCAAGGACGAGATTGAAAGCGGTGTGCTCGTCGAAGGCGATCATCTGCCCGGCATCGCTGAAACCTTCTACGCCGTGACGGTGGCGCGGCGGTTCCCCAATCCGTTGCTACGCTCCTTGCTGCACCCCGAAAGCGCCTAGCAAGGGCGCCGCCGACCTCGTCCGCGCACCGTGCGCAGGCTCGGGCCGGTCTCACGAACCCGAAACAGTGCCGCGAGACGATCTTCAGTCGGAGCTTCCCTCGTGCGGCGCGCGGCGCGAGAGCACCAGACGTTGAGCTCGCGGCCGATCGGTGTCAGGCCCGCCCGGCGCGCCACGATCCGGCGCACCGACCCGAGCTGGACTTGGGGCGTGACGCACCAGCCCTCCACCCGGTGCCCTGCCGATCTGGACCCCCCCCACCCCCGAAGCGTCCCGAGGGTCATCCGGGCATCCGTCACCTCGGGACAGACTCGCCCACACGCAAGCCCGAAGCGCCACTTCTCTGGGCTGCCGCTAGTGAAACGACAGTCGTTCGCGCCTCGTAGAGGTGGGGCGGGGCAGGAGCACCGCGCTCGCCAGTCGCTCACACCTTCCCAGCCGTAGCGATGTCCACCACCGAATTGATGCAGTCACGTCCGGGCGAACAGGCCGCGCTGCGGGAGGGCATCCGCCAGCAGATCCGCGATGGCATCGAGCAGGGTCGGCTCGCCGCCCAGGCCGCGGTCGCCGAAGCGCAGATGGCGGTGGACGCCCAGGCGGTGACAACCCAGGAGCGCGAAGTGATCGTCGTTCAACCCCCAGGGCCCCCCGGGCCACCGCCAATCCAGCCCGAGTTCGGGACCACGGTCCCGACGCGCTTCGAGACGCCGGAGGTGCCCACCGGCGCGGTGGTCATCTCGCTGGCGTTCTTCGCGGCCGTGGTACTGCTGGTGTTGCTGATGCCCATCATGCGCGCCGTCGGCCGGCGCGCCGAACGCCGGAACGAGGTGGCGATCGCCGATCCCGAGGCGAAGCAGCAGCTCCGTGACCTCTCGCACGCCGTCGAGGCGATCGCGATCGAAGTCGAGCGACTATCGGCCGGCCAGCGCGACGTCACGCGCTCGCTGTCCGAGCGCGCACCGGCGGCGCACGCGTTGGTGGAGGCCGACCCCGCGCGCGCGCAGCCGCGCTGAGCGGACGCGTGACGCTGGGTTCGCTTTTGTAGGGAGTCGTTCGGGGGTGCGTGCGCGGTAGAGTATTCCCGGGTTCGCGTTCCGAATCCGCTATGACGGCCGCGCGCGCTGCTGCCGAACGATGAACGGGCTCCGCTGCACGCTGCAGCGGAGCCCGTTCATCATCCCGGTCCCCCGTGGTGCGGCGGCGATCGCCGCCGCCGGTTCAGCGCGAGCTCTGCGCCGTGCTGCGCGTCGCGGGCGCGCAGTTCACCCACTGCGTCGGCTGTCCGGTGCGGCCAGCGGGAAGCGGGCTGACGATGTCGCGCGGCATCAGCGTCGGGTCTTCCGACGACAGGTAGGCGAGCATCGCCGTGAGCGTCGCGTTGTTCTTCAGATCGTCGAAGATGATCTTGTCGTACGTGTCGCGGTTGGTGTGCCACGTGGTGTTGCCGTAGTCCCACGAGAGCGCGCCGAGGTTGAAGCCGGGCGCGCGGTGGCACATGAACGACGCGTGGTCGGTACCGCCGGTCGCCTGTCCGCCAACCGGGCCGAGCGTGATGCTCCGCGTGATCTCGGCCGGAATCTCACCGAGATAGCGAGCGAGCACCGGACGCGCGTTGACGAACGGACCGGGGCTCATGTTGAGGATGCGCCCGGTACCGTTGTCTTGGTTCCAGAGCGCGTGCAGCCCACGCACGACCTCCGGATGGTCCTCGGTGAAAGCGCGCGACCCGTTGAGTCCCTGCTCCTCGCCGCCCCAGTGGCCGACGATGATGGTGCGCTTCGGATTCGGGTAGTGCTTCTTGAGGATGCGCATCGCCTCGAGCATGACGAGCGTGCCCGTGCCGTTGTCCGTCGCGCCTGACGCGCCGTCCCACGAATCGAAGTGGGCCGACAGCATCACGTACTCGTCAGGCTTCTCGGTGCCGCGCATCTCGGCGATGACGTTGAACACCGGCTGCTCGCCGAGCGACTCCGCGTCGGCCGTCACGCGGATACGCGGGTTCTGATCCGCCTCGGCCATCCGGAAGAGAAGATTGTAGTCCTCGCACCCAATGTCGAACGTCGGCAGCTCCTGGCGCCACGAGCCGAAGATCTTCTGCACGCCCGGATAGCCGGACCAGTACGACGAGAGCACGCCGGCGACGCCCGCTTCCTTCATTGCCGCCTGCATGCGCGGGCCGCCGGCGGCGACGTTGCGCGTCGCCCAGCCCTGCGTCGACTGGCGCTGCTGATCAGCCAGGCTGGCGCGCGTCTCGGGCGTCGCGAACTGCGCCACCTGCGCATCGGAGCGGCAGGTGAAGCGCTCGGGGGAGGTGAGTACGAACTTGCCGCGCGCCGTCGGCAGCCAGGCGCGGTACTCCTCGGGGCTCTGCACGTCGGGGAGCACGACGACTTCCCCTTCTACCGGACGCCCGCCGGTTCCGGCGCTCCAGCCGAGCATCGTGCTCTCGAGCGACCGCACGCGCGGCGTGATCAGGTCGACGTGCGCTGCGCCGCGGCGCCAGGCGGCCCAGGTGCCGTACCGCTCCTGCCGCGCCGGGATCCCCAGCTCGCCATACATCTTCACCATCCACGCGCGGGCGTTGGCCGACCCCGGCGATCCCTGCAGCCGCGGCCCGATCGAGTCGAGCAGGCGCTGGGCGTAGAACTCGGTGCGCGAGCTGTCCATTCCCTCGGCCATGATCCGGCGGATCACCGGGTCGCTGGGCGGTGTCTGGCGGACGAAGGTGCCGGTCTGCTCCCCGGCGGCGTTGGGCGCGTCGGCGGGAGCCGGCGAGTTGACCACCTGCGGACGGCAGCCGGTGGCGGCGACGAACGCGGCGCCGACTGCGAGGGCCGTGCGTGCGCGCACGAAAGAACCGATCATGTACGGGTACTCCAGTGATGTCTGTGACGTGTGGCCGGCGGGTCGCCGGAGCCACTCGATCGCGGCGAGACGGAGAATCTCCGTGGAACGCCGCGGGCGCCTCCGACAGATTGCGTCGCCGACGCGCGGGGCGCGAGGGGTACGAGGGGGCCGCTATCCGAATAACGTATCATTACCCGAGGCCGTTGTCGGCGATCCGTCATGGTCTCCCGCGGCGTCGTCGAGCCCGCGGGCGGGCGGGGCTCCGTTCCGGTCAGGAGTCGCAGGTGTGCCCGCGCGCCTCGCGCCCCGGGAACGCCCGTGCCCGACGGGGGTCTATTGTACGGCGCGGGTGGACGACTCGACCGCGCCGCCTATTGTTCAGATGCAGAAGGTCACGAGCCCGCCCGACTCAATCCTGCCGGCGCGGCACCGTGATCACCGCCGGTTCGCGCGCCGTGCTGCCGACTTTCGAGAAGGAACCGATCCATGCCCACGATCTTCCGTTCCGTCCGCCGCCTCCGCCCCTCGCGCGCCGTGGTCAGCGTGGGCGCGTTCGCCCTGCTGTTCACCGCCTTCTCCCTCCGTCCACCGGTGCTCTCGGGTGACGCGACGCGCACCGCTGCCGACGTGGTCGCCGACGTCGCCGCCAACGAGGCCCGCCTGGCCCGCGGCTTCGCCGCCGAGCCGGTTACGATCGACTGGAAGGTGCTCGGCGGGCTGAACTACCTGACCGGCGAGAAGACCGAGGCGCTCAAGAAGATCGACGGGCAGCAGGTGCGCGTGCCTGGCTTCATCGTCCCGCTGGACGACTTCGCCGAGGAAGTGACCGAGTTCCTGCTCGTGCCATACTTCGGTGCCTGCGTCCACGTCCCGCCCCCGCCCCCCAACCAGATGGTCTACATCAAGATGAAGGGCGGCAAGAAGCACAAGATCGGCTGGTGGGACCCCGTCTACATCGAAGGGACGCTGAGCATCGAGCAGTACGACTCCGTCTTCGGTGCCGCGGGCTTCCAGATGGAAGCGGTCAAGGTGACGGAGTATGGGAAGTAGTCCGATTCCTCTGCCTCGAGGTCGGCTGATCGTTCTCGCTGGCGCGCTGTTCTTCGGCGCGCCAGCGTTCGTATCGGGGGGGGCGGCGGGCGCGCAACAGGCGCCGCACGCGCATGGGGTGGCCCGCCTCGGGATCGCCGTCGAGGGCGATCGGGCGATGATCGAGCTGTCGGCGCCGGCTGACGGCATCTACGGCTTCGAGCACGCGCCTCGCTCAGATGCCGAACGTGCGCGGCGCGCCTTCGGGCTCGCGCTGCTGGCCAACAGCATCTCGCAACTCGTCAGGCTCGACGCGGCACTCGGCTGTCGCTTCGACACGCCGCGCTTCAGCGACGGGGTGCACGATTCTCCGGGGTACGGCGCCGAGCATGACGAGTCGCACGCCGAGGTGCGGATCCAGGTCGAGGTCGCCTGCCGGCGGCCGTTGCGGGGGTCGGAGGCGCGCTTCCACATTTCCCGTATCTTTCCCGCGCTCCGCACGGTCGACATCCAACTCATCACCGACGAGGGCCAACGTGGCCGGCGGATCGTCAACGATCAGGGCACGGTGACGCTATGACCACCACCGCGCGACCGATGTCCTCGCCTGACGCGACGCCTGACGCGAGCGATGCCGTCGCGATCGCCGACCTGCGCTTCGCCTATCGCACCGGGCCGCCCGTACTCGACATTGCCGCGATGCGCATCGCGCGACGCGAGCGCGTCTTTCTCTACGGCCCCAGCGGCAGCGGCAAGACGACGCTGCTCGGTGTACTGGCCGGGGTGCTCGTGCCGCGTGAGGGCACCGTCCGCGTGCTGGGCGAGGAGCTCGGGCGCCTGACGAGTTCACGCCGCGACGCGTTCCGCGCGCAACACATCGGGTACATCTTCCAGATGTTCAACCTGATTCCGTATCTCAGCGTGGTCGACAACATCACGCTGCCCTGCCGGCTGGATGCCGGGCGCCGCGCGCGGGTGCGCGGCGATCTCGACCAGGCGGCGGTCGCGCTGGCCGCGCGGTTGGAGATCGAGGAGTTGATCCGGAGCCCGGTGACCGATCTCAGCGTCGGGCAGCAGCAGCGCGTCGCCGCCGCCCGGGCGCTGCTCGGCGCGCCTGAGCTGGTCGTCGCCGACGAGCCCACCTCGGCGCTCGATGCCGACCGGCGGCAGCGCTTTCTCGAGCTGCTCTTCCAGAGCTGCGAGGAGGCGGGGAGTACGCTCATCTTCGTGAGTCACGACCGGTCGCTCGAGCCGCTGTTCGACCGCGCGATCTCGCTGCCTGACGTGAACCGTGCCGCCGTGTCCACCCGCGTCTGATCGCGTTACGTTCGTCCGCTCCGTTGCACCCGCCCTCGAGTCCCGCCCACGCATGCTCCTCTCGCTCGCCGCGCGGTCGCTGCGCAACCGCCTGCTCACGACCGCGCTCACGCTCGCGTCGATCGCGCTCAGCGTCGCGCTCCTCGTCGGCGTCGAGAACGTGCGCACGGGGATGCGGGAGAGCTTCTCGGGCACCGTGCGCGGCACCGATCTCATCGTCGGCGCACGCGGCGGCACGATCCAGCTATTGCTCTATTCGGTATTCGGGCTCGGCTCGCCGGTCCAGAACATCTCGATCGAGACCTATGAGCGGTGGCGCGAGCACGGGGCGGTTGCGTGGACGATTCCTTATGCGTTAGGCGACAGCCACCGCGGCTTCCGCGTCGTCGGCACCGACGAAAACTTCTACGAGCACTACCGCTTCCGGCGGGACGGCCGCGTCACGTTCGCGGAAGGACGTGCGCCGAGTGAGCTGTATGACGTCGCAATCGGCTCTGAGGTGGCGAGTCGGCTCGGCTACGGCGTTGGCGACCCTGTGGAGGTCACGCACGGGCTGAGCACCTCGGCCGGTGGCATCATGAACCACGACGAGCAGCCGTTCCGCGTCGTCGGGATCATCGCGCCGACGTTCACGCCGATCGACCGGTCGCTGTACATCACGCTCGAAGGCATCGAGGCGGTGCACCTGGGGTGGGAAGGCGGCGTGCCGCCGTCGGTGATGGCCGGCGCCGGCCCGCCGACGATGCCGGGCGCGACACCTCCCCCCATGCCGGGAGCGACACCGCCGCCGATGCCCGGTGGCACGCCACCGCCGATGCCCGGTGCCATGCCGCCCGTGATGCCCGGCGCGAGTGCGCCCCCGATGCCTGACGTGGCCGACCGCGTGCCGGTGCCCGAGGCTGACGAGTTGCGCCGCATCACGCGCGACGACCCCCGCGTCCAGCCGACGCAGCTCACCTCGTTCTTCCTCGGCACCAAGTCACGGTTCGAAACGCTCCGGCTGCAGCGCGAGATCAATGTCGACGAGCAGGAGGCGCTCTCGGCCATCATCCCGGGTGTCGCCCTCGGCGAGATGTGGCGCACGATTGGCTATGCCGAACGTGGACTGATCGCGGTAAGCGTGTTCGTGGTCGTCGTTGGACTGCTCGGGATGCTGGTCTCGCTCTACAGCTCGCTCAACGCCCGCCGGCGCGAGATGGCGATCCTGCGCGCCGTGGGAGCGGGGCCGCAGAAGATCGTCGGGCTCCTGGTGCTCGAATCGGGGATGCTCTCGGTGCTCGGCGCCGTGATCGGGGTCGCGGTCACCTACCTGCTCCTCTTTCTCGCCCAAGGCCCGGTGGAGTCGCGCTGGGGGCTCTACCTGCCGATTCAGTTCCTCGGGCGCACGGAGCTCACCTACATCGCGTTGGTGATCGTCGGCGGGGTGCTGATCGGCTTCATTCCGGCGTACCGGGCGTACCGGAACTCGCTGGCGGACGGCCTGAGCATCCGGCTGTAGCGGCTTTCTGGTGTCTTGACATCCAGTGTCACAACACGTATAATTGGCCATGACCTCCACGCCTCCCGCGACCGGCCATCCCGATCGAGCGTTCAGAGCCCTCACCCACGAGGCGCAGATGAATGTGGCGCGGACGCACGCCCTGCTCACGGATTCATTCGAGGCGATGCTCCGGCCGTACGGGCTGACCACGGCGCAGTTCAACGTGCTGCGGATCCTGCGCGGGGCGGGCGGCGGCGGGTTGTGCCGCAACGAGGTCCGTGATCGGATGCTCACGCGCATGCCCGACGTGACACGGCTGCTGGACCGGATGGAGGAAGCCGGCCTCGTCAGCCGCGTACGAAGCACCGAGGATCGCCGACTGGTCACCACCCAGCTCACGCCGCAGGGCCGCGAGCTGGTCAACCGGCTGGACGATCCGGTGGAGGAGGAGAATCACCGCCGGCTGGGGCATCTGACCGCGGAGCAGCTCAGGACGCTGAACGAGCTGCTCATACTGGTGCGCCAGACGGGCTGATTTCCGGGTCAAACAAGTGTTGTCACACCCAGCAGTTGAACGCACAATCGTTGTTCGTCCACACCACCACAGGAGATCGTCATGCGCCTCTTCCACCCCGCGTCCGCCGGTCAGCTGAATCTCGGACTCACGGTCCTCCGCGTCATCACGGGCATCGTCTTCGCCGCGCACGGCGCACAGAAGCTGTTCGTCTTCGGCTTCGAAGGGGTCGCCGGCGCGTTCGGCCAGATGGGGATCCCGATGGCCGCCGTGGCTGGCCCGGCCGTCGCGCTGCTGGAGTTCGTCGGCGGGCTCGCGCTCGTCGCCGGGCTCATGACCCGCGTTACGGCGTTCGGCCTCTCCGTCGTCATGCTCGGCGCGGTGCTGCTCGTCCACCTGGCTGGCGGGTTCTTCATGCCGAACGGCTACGAATTCGCGCTCACCCTGTTCGGCGCGACCGCCGCGCTCGCGATCATGGGTGCGGGGTCCTATTCGGCCGATGCGATCATCGCTCGCCGCGGCGCGCTTGCGAGCTGACGGCGGCGCTTACCTTCCGGGGCGGGTAACCCCGCCTTCCGACTAAGGAGACGCGAGCATGAAAGTCGAGATCTATTCGGACGTGGCCTGTCCGTGGTGCTACATCGGTGAGCGTCGCTTCGCGCGCGCGCTTTCCGCATTCCCCGGCGCGGCCGACGTCGAGATCGTCTTCCGCCCCTACCAGCTCGATCCCACCGCGCCTGACGATCCCGTGCCGATGGCGCAGTATCTGACGAAGCGGTTCGGCCGGCCAATGGACGGGATGTTCGGCCGCGTGACCGAGGCCGCCGCGGCAGATGGCATCACGATGGACCTCGACGGCGCGATCGCCGTCAACACGCGCACCGCGCATCGCCTGTCGCGTCTGGCGCTGCACGAGTACGGCGCGGCGGTGCAGCGGCGGCTGATGGACCGGCTGTTCGACGCCTATTTCACCAACGGCGCCGACGTCTCCGACCACGCACTGCTTACGGAGCTGGCCGAGTCCGCGGGGATGAACCGCGAACGCGTGCAGCAATATCTTGCGTCCGACGAGGGTACAGCCGAGCTGGAGGCGGAGTTCGAGGCGGCGCGCGCACGCGGTATAAACGCGGTGCCCACGTTCGTCTTCGAGGAGCAGTTCGCCGTCGAGGGCGCGCAGCCGGCGTCGACCTTTCTGCAGGTGCTGGAGGAGGTACAGCGTCGGGTCGCGAAAGGTGCGCTGTCCACCAATGGCACGCTTGACGGGTCGGCCGATCGGATCGACGACACGGGCGGTGCCGACTGTGCGGACGGCATCTGCGCCGTGGCGGACGAGGCACGATGATCGACCTCGTCTGCATCGATGTGGACGGCACGCTGGTTGGGTCGGCAGGCATGATCCACCCCGAGAACTGGCGTGCGGTGGAGCGCGCGCATGCCGCGGGGATCCGCCTGGCGCTCTGTTCCGGGCGGCCGTCGTTCGGCGTCACCAGCGGGTACGCGTGCCGGATCGATGCAGGCGGGTGGCACATTTTCCAGAACGGCGCGAGCATCGTCAGGCTCCCGGACGGCCACTCCCGCTCGGTGGCGATTCCGCCTGACGCGGTAGCGATGCTCGTCGCCCGGGCGCGCGTCACCGGACGTGCCCTGGAGCTGTACAGCGACGACGACTACGTGGTCGAACACACGGGCGACCTCGTCCGTACGCACGCCGAATTGATCGGTGTGCCCTTCCGGCCGCGCGCGTTCGAGCAGCTGGGCGCGCCGGTAGTCCGGGCGCAGTGGCTGGTGCCGCACGCGGAATCGGCCATCGTGACGGCCGAGCCGCGGGCGGGGTTGGAGCGATTCGTGTCGACCACGCCGATCATGCCGGAGACGAGCTTCATCAATCTCACGCTCGCCGGTGTGACCAAGGGCTCCGCCGTCCGGACGGTGGCGTCGGCCTACGGCGTGCCGCTGGAGCGCGTGATGTTCGTCGGCGATGGGCACAACGACATCCCCGCGATGGCGATCGTCGGGCACCCCGTGGCGATGGCCAATGCCGACGTCGAGGTGCTGACGATCGCGCGGCGGGTGGTCGGCTCGGTCGATGATGCCGGGCTGGCGGAGGCGCTGGCGTTCGCGATCGCCTCACGCGGCGGTGCCGCCGCCGAGCCGCACGAGCCGGTTCTCAACCGGTAGCACGGATCCGCCCCGTTCCAGGAGGGTTCGATGGGAGCGACCACACAGGATCTGTTTGGAAGAGCCGGCCAAGTCCAACCGGCGACGCCGGGCAGCTACGGCGAGCCGCCGCGCGGCCGCCGGCTGCCTGACGCGGCCCACCCCGGCGCAGTGCGGCTACAGATCGCCGATCTGGCGCGCTCGGTGGAGTACTACGAGCGCACGCTCGGGCTGCGAGTCGTCAGGCATGGCGGCGGGTACGCAGCACTCGCCGCCGACGAGAGCACCGCGCCGCTGGTGGAGCTGCTCGAGGGCGCGGGTGTGCGGTCGGCGCCCCGCGGCCGGTTGGGACTCTTCCACTTCGCCATCCTTCTCCCGAGCCGCGCCGCGCTCGGCCGATTCGCGCGCCATCTGGGCGCCATCGGCGAGCGGGCGGGGGCGTCGGATCACCTCGTCAGCGAGGCGTTCTACCTCACTGACCCCGACGGGCTCGGCATCGAGGTGTACGCCGATCGGCCACGGTCGGCGTGGCGGCGGAGCGGACGCGAGCTGATGATGGCCACCGATCCGATCGACATGCGCGGCCTCGTCGACGAGGCCGGCGACGAGGCGTGGAGCGGGATGCCTGCCTGCACGGTGATGGGGCACGTCCATCTGCATGTCGGCGATCTCGCGGCCGCATCGGCGTTCTACGCCGACGGGGTGGGATTCGACCGGATGGTCTGGCGCTACCCGGGGGCACTGTTCCTTGGCGCCGGCGGCTACCATCATCACCTCGGCGTGAACACTTGGGCGGGCGCTGGCGCTCGTGCGGCCGGTGACGACGAGGCGCGACTGCTCGAATGGACGCTCCAGCTGCCTGACGCGGATGGTGTCGCGGCGGTGGCGGAGGGGCTGGCGGAGGGCGGCTATCCGGTGGAGCGGGTGGCGGAGAGCGAGCTGCTGGCGCGCGATCCGTGGGGGACGGCGGTGCGGGTGCGGGCGGCAACGACGCCCCTGACCGCGCGGTAATCCGTCTGCGGTACCGCGAACGCTGGCGATTCCCGCGTGTCCGCGTGTAGTGTACAGGAGCGCCGCCCGTTGCCTCGCGACCGGCGGGCACCGCGTCCTCCCCACCCCCCGCCCGCATGAGCAACGTACTGCACCCGCCCCGCGGCGACGATCAGGACGACCGCCGTCGCCGGCCCCGCCTCCGCGAACTGGTCGACGAGATGCTCGCCGGCATCCGCGTCGCGGCCAACCGCGAACTCTGGACCGACGACGAGCGCGTGCGGGCGGCCTCGGAGCTGGCCGGGATCATGGAGCAGGTTCGCCAGGAGGCGCTGATCACCCCCGACCTGGCTTAGCCGGCCGGCCCCGCGCGCGACTGTGCTGGCCCCGGATTTCGCGCCGCTCGTCCCCGCTGGATGGAACCAGGGGGCACCGCTGGCGAGTATCAGAGACTCGCCGCTCGCTCGCCGAGTTCGTCTCCCGTGCACCTCGCGCCCCGTGATCAGATCCCCAACCCGTCGCAGTCGCGACGCCCGGTCGAGCCACCGCTGACCGATCCCGTGATCGCCGTGCGCCGCACGACCTCCGGATTCCGGCTGGCGGGCGTTCGCGTGCGCGTGTCCGGCGGCTGGTGGATTGCCGCGACCCTCCTCGGCTGGATGCTCGGCGCGCGGCTCTTTCCGGGGCTCTACCCCGACGCGTCAGGCGGCGCGCTCGTGGGGATGGCGGTGGCGGGGGTGGCGGTGCTGTTCGTGTCGGTGCTGCTGCATGAGATGGCGCATGCGTGGATCGGACACCGGTATGGCGTGGAGACGGCGGCGGTGACGCTGCATCTCCTGGGCGGAGTCACCGAGATGCGAGGCGCGCCGCGCGATCCCCGCGCCGATTTCGGGATCGCGGTGGCCGGGCCGGTAGCGAGCTTCGCGCTCGCGGCCGCGTTCGGCGCTCCGGTGCTGCTCGACCTGCCTCTCCCTGGCGGTGTCGAAGGGGTGCTGGGATTCGGGGCGGCGCTCAACGCGCTGCTGGCGATGTTGAATCTGCTGCCGGTCTTTCCGCTCGACGGGGGGCGGATGCTGCGGGCGGCGCTCTGGCACCGGTCGGGTGACCATGCCGCCGCCACGCGGGACACGATCGTTCTCGCCCGCGTACTCGGCGTGGTGGCGATCGTCGTCGGGCTGCTGGCGGCGACTCTCGGGCAGCGGGGGTGGGGGGTGAGCGTATTGCTGGTTGGACTCTACCTGCGGCTGCTTGCCCGGCCGCCGTTTCGGCCCAACCTTGGGTCTCGCCGGGCGGACCCGTCGCTGGAATCATGAACCGCCGGCCCGGCACGTCGCCGGATCGCACCCACGCTGCGGAGGCCCGCCGTGAACATCCCCGTCCCGGCCCGACCACGCACTGCGGGGCTCGTCGCGCTCGCGATGCTGGCGGCTGTCGCGGGGTGCATCCCGAGCCGAATGACCCCGCCCGGGATGCTCGAAGTGGGCGCCCACCCGCTCCCGACGCGGATCACGGCGGACCGGATCTTCGTCGTGCCAGTGACCGAAGCGGGCGACACGCTGGTGCTGCAGGTGGAGACGGCCGGTCCGACGAGCATGCTCTACGAGGAGAGCGTGGCGCGGCTGCGCCTCCCACGGCAGCAACTCGTGAGCGGGCGCGACACCGCCTATCTCGTCGATTTCCCGCCGATGAACGGCGAGCTGGCAATCCCGACGCCCAACGATCTTCCCGAGATCGGCCAGCGGCTGTTCATCTTCCCCGCCGAGAACGGCGGGATCGATGGAGAGGACGGCTTCCTCGGGCAGTCGTGGTTGGCCGAACGGACGTGGATGTTCGACTATCCGGCGGGGACGCTGCTGCTCCTCCCCCCCGGGATCGTGCCGCCGCATCGCGACGCGAACCGGGTCCCACTCGGCTTTCTGCTCGACGAGACGGGGCGGCGGCTGCTCAACATCCCGCGCATTCGCGTCGCCGTCGCGGGCGACTCGCTGGATCTCCTGCTGGACACGGGAGCGAGCGTCGCGCTGACGCCGGCGGCCCTCGCCGCGATCGGCGACGGCGGCCCCTCGCTCCGGGCGGCCAGCTTCATCGCGTTGAGCGTGTTGGAGCAGTGGCGCGCGCGGCACCCCGGCTGGCGCGTCGTCGAGGGTGCGGACGAGAACACCGGGCTGCCGATGATCGAGGTTCCGGAGCTCCGCGTGGCCGGCCATCGCACGGGGCCGGTCTGGTTCATTGCCGCGCCCGACGACCGGTTCGTCGCCCGTGCGTCCGGGCTCACTGACCTGCCGGTGATTGGTGCGCTGGGCGGGTCGGTGCTGCGCGACTTCGTGGTGACGGTCGATTATCCCTCCGCCGTGGCCGTGTTCACGCGCCCCCCGACGCGCCGCCGCTAACCGTCGTTCCCCCTCCCCCGGATCGCATGACCGAACCGTACACGTTCGAGGAGTTGGCGGAGAATCAAACGGACGCCGTGCAGGGCATTCTGCGGCGGGCGCGGGCGCTGATCCGCGAGTTGGTGCCTGCGGCCGAGGAGCGCGCGCACCGCGGGTGGAAGAACGTCGTTTTCGGCACTGGGCCCGGCGTGGTGGGGCAGCCGCTCGCCCTCGCGCCATATCGCGCCCACGTCAACCTGTATGTAGAGGCTCCCGAGGGAATCGCCGATCCCGCTGGGCTGCTCGAGGGAACGGGGAAGCGGATGCGCCACGTGAAGCTTCGCTCGCTGGCCGACGTGGAGCGGCCGGAGGTGCGGGCGATCATCGCGGCGGCGCTCGTGAGCCCCCGTGCGCCCGCGCCCGCTGCCTCACGACGGGCCACCAGCGGCGAGATCTCCGACGCCGCGGTGCGTGAGGCGACAGGGCACGATCGCGCGCACTGGTTCGCCCTGCTCGACGCGGCCGGCGGCGCGGGCAGCACGCATTCGGCGCTCGTCGCGATGCTCGACGGGCATGGGCTGTCGGGCTGGTGGCGCCAGATGCTCGCCGTCTCGTACGAACAGGCGCGCGGCCTGCGCGCGAAGCACCAGAAATCCGACGGCTTCGCCGTCAGCGGCTCGAAGACCATCGCCGCGCCCCCCGCCGCAATCTGGGCCGCCTGGATGGACGCCGAACGACGCGACCAGTGGCTTCCCGAATCCGCCGGCCTCCGCATCCGCACGGCGATCGAGCCGCGTCAGGCACGCTTCGACTGGCCCGCCGGCGGTCGGGTAATTCTGTACCTCTACCCAAAGGGAGAGGACCGCGTCCAGGTCACCGTGCAACACGAGCAACTCGCCGACGCCGAGTCGGCAGCGCGGGAGAAGGAAGCCTGGCGACAGAGGCTGGATAAACTACGGCTATGGGCTGTGAGCGATGAGCTTTGAGAAAAGCGGAGCTGGGTTATGAGCTCCCGCTGTCGCCCATAGCCCACAGCCCACAGCCCACAGCCCACAGCACCCAACACCACGACAATCTCACTATAAATCCTTCGCACACACCGCCTTGTACCGGCTCACTTCGCTGCGCTCGAGGTAGAGCTCGGGGATGCGACGCTCGACGAAGCCGCGGTCGAAGAAGTACTTCGTTCGGTTGGTCACGGCGAACAGGGTCGAGATCTGTCGCTGCCGCGCCAGCCGCTCGACGCCGGCCATCAGTGCGTCACCGACACCTCGCCCCTGCACGTCGCCCGCGACCGACACCGAGCGGATCTCGGCGATACTCGGCGCGTACTCGTCCAGGTGGATGCAGCCGAGGATGCGGTCGTCCTCGGTAACGACGAGAAAGTCTTCGGCGTGGAGGACGATGAACTCCTCCGAGCGTGGGAGCAGCGTGCCGTCGGGGACGAACAGATCGATCAGCGCCTTGATCGCCGGCGCATCGGCTTCGACCGCCTTGCGGGTGCTCAGCATGTGGGGAAAAGTCGGGGTTCCGACGTGCGGCGGGGGGGGAGGGGCGTCGCTGATCGCGACACCGAATGCTAGCGCGTCGGCCGCGGCACCGCGCATGTCCGGCGATCGACGTTCTGGTGATCGGGTGCGCGGCGTGCGGCTTGCTCGCACTCACGGTTGCCGAATGGCCCGGGTTGCCACACGTTTGACGGTGGTTCAGGGAGCGTCGCGCGGCCGTCTGGTCACCGTGATCGTTTCCGCACGTGCAGAACCGGCGCGGCGGGCCCGAGGGGCGGCGCGTCAGGCGACGGGGCAGACCCCGAATTCGAGGTGGAGATGAGCGTAGCCATGGTGAGTGTCGGACGCGACCCGCGCGGAGCCCACGCCGTTCGCCGAGGCGATCAGTGAGCGCCCCCGCCCGCCCGCACGACGCCGTTCGTTCGGTGCCTCTCCACGCCGCCAGTGACAATGGCAGCGGTGGCCCTGCGCGAGCCGGGACACGCGGCGGTGGGAGCGCGCCTGACGGTGGGGGCACCGGCAGCACCGGCGGCCCCGATGGCAACGACGCCGCGCGGTCCGGCGTCCACCGCACGGCCTCTCGCGTCGAGCCATCGCCATCGCCGATTGCGGCCGCCTGCCTCGCTGCGGCGATGTGTCTGGAGCAACTGCTCGATGCCTCGACCGACCAGATCGACCGGAGCGCGGTCACTGTGCGCTGGGCGTTCGACGCCCTGCAGGACCTGGTCGACCTGACGCCGCTCGCGCCCGGCGCCGTCCCCCCGCGCTCGACGCTCCCCTCGCCACGGCAGCTCGCCCGCGAACTCGCGGCGTGGGAATGGGGCACGCTGCGCGGGTTCCGCTGCCTCGAGTCGGACGAATGCTTCGCCGTCTACCAGGCGACCGTGGGGAGCGGCGGCGGCTTCGTCGTGCTCACCTTTGGCGGACTCTACCTCCCGAGCTGGCTCCAGGACACCGAGCAGATGCAGCGCCGCCGCTCGGCCTCGCCGATCACCGGCGATCCGCTGGAAACCCACTGCGCCGTGATCTCGCTCAACTCGCCCGTGCTTCGCCAGCTCGCCCAATGGGCGGCTCCGGTGGCGGCCGTCCTGCAGGCCGCGCCGAGCTGGCCGGCGGAGCAGGAACGACGCTCGGCGCCCGGCCCCCGGCCGATGGCCGACGGCCCCCGCGGCATCAAGGTCGAACGCGACTGATCGGTGCGTGGGACGAACGTGGGACGAACGTGGGACGAACGTGGGACAGACGTGGGACGGACGTTTGAGGGCGTCAGGGGGTCCTGATGTTGCGCCCGGACCGCACTCTGTCTCATCTGTGCACAAACAAATGAGTTCCCGGATGAGCCCGGCATATCGTAAGTCTTGATGGCACAAGCGTCTGACCCAATCTGCCACGTCGTTTGACAGCCTCAGCCGAGTGGCACCCGGAATGCGACGTGGATCACATAATTGAACGATCCCCCTCAGTTCGCCAAGGAGAAGCCATGATCGGAACACGCAGTATCCTTCCCGCGCTCGCCCTCATCGCCGCGACGGCGGTGCCGGCGGTGGCGCAGGTCTACAACACCCCAGTCGGCGTCGCCAACTACTCGGGCACTCGCACGACCGCCGTCGGCGGCGGGCTGACGTCGGGCGGGAGCTGGGCCGGCGATGCGCAGTCGCTGAGCTGGATGGTCACCCCGATGGCGGGGACCTGGAACTACAGCTACACCTTCACGGGCTTCCTTCAGCCGGCGATCAGCCACTTCATCCTCGAGCTGAGCCCCAACTGCGACCAGTCCTGCGTCAGCAGGTCCGGTGAGATCGCGACGTACGGCCCGGGCGACTCCGGCAACCCGGGGCTCCCTGCCTCGTTCTACGGCATCAAGTTCGAAGACTTCGGCGAGACCAGCGGTCCGTTCGTCTTCTCGTTCACGTCGCCGCGGATGCCCGTCTGGGGCAACATCTACTTCAAGGGCGGAAACGACGGCTTCACGTACAACAACGGACTGGTCGCGCTCGGGTCCACGAACATCAACGACTTCATCGCCCGTCCCGATACGTTCGGCGGCCAGACGGTCGTTCCGGAGCCCGCCACGATGGCGCTGCTCGGGACGGGTCTCCTCGGCCTCGGCCTCGTCGGTCGCCGGAAGCGCAACGCGGTCTGAGCCGCCAGCGCGTGCGTGGCGGATCCACGCCACTCACCGGTAGGAACGAGGCCCCGCAGCAATGCTGCGGGGCCTCGTTTCCTTCTCCGGTCGTGATCCGACGATCAGCATCGGCGAGCCGTCCAGTCGCCGGCCGCGCCGTCACCGGCGCTCGACCACCTGCTTCACCCACTGGCCGGCCGGAATCCGATCCGTCGCCTGCACGGCGTTGATCAGCGCCAGTTCGTCGATGCCCACCACCGACGGATACCGGCTGTTGAACTCACCCAGCGTCATCGCCCGGTCGAGCTTCACCGGGACGAGCCGCTGCGGCTGCCGGTTGAGCACGTTCGGGTCGGTTTCCGCCCCGAAGCTGGCGATCGTCGCCTCGATCATCCGCTGGTACTGCGGATACCGCTGCGCCGGCGCGTAGCCGATCATCTGGTAGGTGTTGCCGCCATAGCTGACGAAGGCCGCCAGCCCCTGCAGCGTCCCGCCGTCCTGCGTCTGCGCCTGGAAGCTGCCGATCGCCGCCGGGTTCCCGTTGATCGACTGCGTCCCGGCCTGCCCAGCGGCGATCCCCTGCTGCGAGAGGAACTGCTGCAGCGCGGCCGCCGGCTGCGTCGCGCCGGCCAGCGTGAGCTGGAACATTGCGTCCTGCTGCTCGGTCATGAGGATCACCGCCTGCGACAGGTTCTGCCCGCGCCATCCCTGCGGCACGGAGAAGCGGAAGCGGAGATCGGGGTGATGGAAGACGCCATTCTCGAAGAAGCCCTGGCGCGGGTTCTCGCCGTAGACGAGCCCCGAGATGCGACGGGCATAGTCGTCCGCCTGGCGAACGGTCTGCGTCAGTGGCTGCTCGAGCGCGGCAAGGCGCTGCTGGTTCCGCTCGATGCGATCTTCCGGATACGGGTGTGAGGAGAGCCAGGTGGGCAGCGGGCTCTGTCCTGCCATCTGGCTGGCCCGCGCGAGCGACGCGAATACGTCGCCCATCTCACGCACGTCGTAATTCTCCTCGAGCGCGTAGCGGAACCCCAGGTCGTCGGCCTGATACTCGGCGTCGCGACCGTACTTGAGGAAGAGCAGCTGCAACCCCTGGCTGGCCAGTCCGCTCAGCTCGGCGACCTGCGGCGAGAGGATCGACCCGACGCCGAGTCCGATCTGCGCGAGCTGAGCGCGGCTCAACTGCTGCACGCCGTGACGGGCCGTGACGTGTCCGATTTCGTGCCCAATCACACTCGCCAGCTCGGCCTCGTTGTTCATGATGCTGAGCAGGCCGCGCGTCACAAAGATGAATCCGCCCGGAAGGGCGAAGGCGTTGGGTGACGGATCGTCGACCACCTGGAACGACCACGGCAGATTCGGCCGCTCCGAATCCTCGGCCAGCGCCCCCCCGATGCGCTGGACGTACTGCTGCAGCGCCTGGTCGTCGACCAGACCGATGGACGCGGCCGCCTGCTGCGCGGCATTACGGCCCATCTCGATCTCCTGCGCCTCGGACACGAGCGCCAGCTCGCGCTGCCCGGTGACAGGATTCCGGGCACAGCCCGCCACGGTGGTCGTCGCGAGCAGCAGAGTCAGAGCGTATCGTCGCATGATCATTGGCGAGGCAGGTGCGGGGGTCCGGCGAGTGTGCGTATAGCCTTCCTGAATACACGTTTCGTGCTCACGCGCGCTGGCGAGCGCTTCAGGTGGCGAAATACGCCCCACCGGACAGCCCTCATCCGGAATACAGAATGGCTGCGAGCGCGCTGTCCGACGCGTCCGCAGCCATTCTGATTGTTCGAGGTCCGGTCGACAGGCGGATCCAGACTCGGGCCACGGTGGACGGCTATTGCCGACATGCCGTGTGTTGGCAGTCCGTTGGTGCCGTTGTCAGGCGGCGCGACGACGGCGCAGGTGGAGCCCCGCCAGCCCGGCCAGCCCCGAACCAAAGAGGAGCATCGTCGCCGGCTCGGGGACGGTGGCGACGTTGAGGTCGTCGATCGCGAGGAAGCCAACGCCCGCGACCGTCTCGAACTCGAGCTGTTCCAGATTCCGGAAGTCGAAGTCGTAGCGTGTCACGGTGGACGTGAGCGCGATCGAACGTGTGAACGACGCCAGCTCTGTGTCGCCGGTGCGAAAGCCGCGAATGATGATCTGCGCGGGATCAGTCTGACCGCCGGACGGCTGGAACGAGAGAAAGGCGGAGAAGAAGTCGAAGCCGCGCAGGTCAAAGCGGTAGAGCGCGCCGAGCCCCTCGCTTCCGACAAAGGCGTACTTCACGCCGGAGCTCGCGGCCGCGGGCGTGCCAAAGATCGGAGCGGCGCTGCTCATCGCCCCGATCCCGAAGAAATCGTACCCCCGATAGGCCCCGATCTCCTGTTGCACCAGTCCGAGTCCGCTGGTCGCATTAATGGGGGGAAGGGCGAGATCTTCGAAGTCGAATGGATCCTGTGCGACGGCGGGTCCGGCGAGAACGAGTGCGGCGAATCCTGCAAGTAGAGTGCGCATTGAATGTCCAGGAAGAAGGGCGACGTGACGAGACGGAACTGCCACACGTGAGGCGAGCGACCTGCGCGCTCGCCTCACGTGCAGGTCGTGCGCGTTAGAGTACGCCCTGCGCCCACGGGCCGGTGATGGCGAACGTCTCGGCGAGGGCCCCAGTAAACGAGGCGCTGGTGGAACCCTGCTGGTTCACGAACAGGTACTTGCCGTCGGGGCTGAAGCACGCGCCGGCGAACTCCGAGTCGTTGTTGCCGTCGCCAGTGCTGACAAGGTCGAAGATCTCGCCCGTGCGCGTGAGGCCGCGGAGGAACTGGTCGCCGCCGCCGTCCTCGCACAGCACGAGGCCGCCGCGCGGGCTCACGCAGATGTTGTCTGGCGCATCCAGGACCGAGCGATTCGGAGACTCGAAGACGAGGATGAGCTGGCCGTGGTCGGCCGACATCGGACGATACTGCCAGACCTGTCCGGCACCGGCGCTACCGCCGGACGTCGCATTGAAGAAGCAGGAGCCGTCGGCCCACCAGGCGCCTTCGAGCCGGGCGAAGCGGGTGCCGCCGTTGTTGAGTCCCTGGGTAAAGCAGGTTGGCGCACCACCCTCCAGATCCGGGTCCGGATCCGGAACATCGACCCAGTGCGCCGCCAGCGGCGTCAGCCGCGGCACGCCACCACGAGTGGTGTTGAACTGCGGGCGATCATCGACGGCGAGCATCTGGAGCTTACCGCCCCTGGACAGATTGGCCCGGTCGACTGGAACGAAACGGTAGAACCCGGAGTTGTTGCCGGCGTCTTCCGTCTCGTAGATGTGCCCGGAGATTGGATCGACGGCGACCGCTTCGTGCGACATGCGTCCCATGTCGGGCAGCGCGACGGGAACGATTTCGTCGTTGGCGGACGCCGGAACGTCGAAGACGTAGCCATGCTTCTGCATGCGCCCGCTGTTCAGCCCTTCCGTGGTCTCCTCGCATGTCATCCAGGAGCCCCAGGGAGTCGGACCGCCGGCGCAATTGACGTGCGTGCCGCTGATCGAGACGAACTGTTCGACGACCTCCAGCGTGCCTGACGAGTTCTCGCGGACCTCGACCGTCGTGCAGCCAGCGGGGCCCTTGACGTCATACGGGTTCGTGCCGAACGGAACCGAGGCCGCGGCGCCGGTGCGGATCTCGTGGTTGCGCACCAGGCGGGTGTTGCCGTTCGGCATCGCGAACGCGGCCATGCCGTCGAATGCGTTCGGGACGCGACCGCCGCGCATGTCATCACCGGCGCGGCTCAGTCGCATGACGGTGAAGCCAGCAGGAATGAGGAGCGGGATCCCGTCGTTGGCGGGAAGCAGCGCGCCATACCCACCGGCGCCGCGTGTGGCACGGCGAAGCGTGGGCACGCCGGTGATCGGATCGGGCGCGGCGTCGTTACAGGCGGCCAGGCCGATGAGGGACGGCGCCAGCACGGCGCCGCCGGCGTAAGTCAGCCCGCGACGTAAAAAGTCGCGGCGACCGGTGGGGGTGGTCATGTGCGGTGTTCTCCGGGGCAGTGTGCTCGTCAGGCGTCCGGCGGGAGCGGGAGAACCTGACGAGCTTCGGTGTGTGCCGCGAAGTATCCTGCCGGTGCCGGCGTGCCGGCGGGATCACTCCGTCGATGCACGCGCAACATGACGATGTCGCCCAACCGTCTGCTACGGAGTGGAACGTCATTAGACACATCAGGTACATTGTAACGCGGGTGCGTGGC
>JBBQHX010000027.1:0-21944 GCA_038324385.1 Gemmatimonadales bacterium
TTCGCTCCCCGCTCTGTTTGGCTCGGTGTCCGACGTGACGGCAGACGTCACGCCCGGATCGGTGGTCAGGCCGCCCAGTCCTCGCGCAGCACCTTGGCCGCTTCCGCCTCGCGCAGCCGCTCCAGCGCACGATCGCGCAACTGACGCACCCGCTCGCGGGTGATGCCGAACCGTTCGGCGATCGAGGTCAGTGTCAGCGATTCGTCGCCATCGAGCCCGTAGTACATGCGCAGGATGGCCCGCTCGCGCGGCGGCAGGACGTCGAGCGCGCGATGCACCGCGCCGCGACGGGATTCCTGTTCCAGGTCGCCCACCACATCGTCGATTTCCTCGTCGGGCGCGGCCAGCACGTCGGCCAGCGTCCGCGATCCGTCGGGTCCCTTGGCGCCGCGCAGCGGCTCGTCGAGCGACTGCGGACCGGCCAGTGCCGGGCGGAGCGCGCGCACCATGTCGAGCGCCACTTCGCTCACCCGCGAGATCTCCTCGTCGGTGGGCGTGCGGCCCAGCTCCTCGACCAGCTTGGTCTCGGCGCGGGCGATCCGGCCGACGTCGCCACCGCGGCCGAGGGGGAGGCGGACGAGGTGCCCCTGTTCGGCCAGTGAAGCCAGGAGTGCCTGGCGAATCCACCAGACGGCGTAGCTGATGAAGTTGACCCCGACCTCGGGGTCGAACTTGTCGGCCGCGCGAAGGAGCCCCGCATTGGCCTCGCTCACCAGATCCTCCAGCCCCACCCCGCGGTGCTGGAACTTCTTGGCGATCGAGAAGGCGAAGCGAAGGTTCGCCCGCACCAGCGTCGCGCGCGCCTCCTCCCGCTCGTCCTCCGGACGATCGGTGTCGCGCAGCACGCGGGCGAGATTCTTCTGATCCTCGGCCGACAGCACCGGGATGCGCGAGAGTTCGGCGATGTAGTCGTCGAGCAACTCGACCGCCGGCCCGGCGTCAGCCGCCGGCGCACGCCGGCGGGCCGGCTTGGTCTTGGTAGAGGCCATGACCCGTGATCCTCAGGCTGCACGCCGCGACGGCGTGCGCGCGGCGTGCTGGATGAATGCAAACATGCGAAGGTTTCCACACTGCCGCGCGTGATCGGCGGCCGTTCGTCCGGCAAGGTCCGTCGCGTGGGGCTGCGCCCCGGCAGCGAGCAGCATGAGCACCGCCTCATCGTGTCCGAAAATCGTCGCCACCATCAGCGGCGTCGTCCCCGCGCTCGTCCAGGCGTTCGGGTCGAGCTGCCCGGCCAGCAGGAGGCGCATCGTGAGTACATCCCCCGACGCCGCCGCGGCGTGCACCACCGTCCCCCCGTCCGACGCCTGTACCTCACGGTCGGCGCCCCAGCGCAGGAGCGTCCGAACGATCTCGGCATGTCCCGAACCGGCCGCGAGAAGAAGCGGCGTATTTCCCTCCGGGTCGCGCGGATCGACGGCCGCACCGCCCAGCAGCAGCAGTTCGACCGTCTCGGCGCGCCCGTCGATGGCGGCCTGTAACAGCGCGTGATCCTGTGACATTGCGTCTCCGGAAGCTCGAGGGAACGACCGCCGCCGCGGCAAACAACACCGGTGGCGATCCAACCAGCGTTTATACAATCATCTAAACGCGAATGATCCGTTCGAGTTTCAATCAATTTCGTCACGGATAAGTTGCCGTCCCCCGTGCGGGTTAGCTGTGGTCCGATCGGGCGATGTCGGGATCGCGAAGTGGGAAACAGATTGTCAGTGGGTCACCCTTCGGACATCCATCCCCACCCCCATGGTCAACTTGAGCGCGCTGGCCATCGCGACCCTGGTAGGCACGGTGCTGCAGGTCGCGATGGTCGTTGTCGGGCACTCGAACCAGGGCGTGGCGGCGCTGTTCGCCGTCGGCGGGATGGGGATCTCCCTGCTGGCCGGGGTGCTCTACGTGGCGCTGGCGCGCGGAGCCGGATCGGCGCCGATCGCTGGTGCGGCGCTGACGGGCGCGCTGTGCGCGCTGATCGGGATCGCCGTCTCGGTCTCGCTGGGCGACGTGACCGCGATGCTGCTCCTGGCGGGCACGGTGAGTTCGGCGGTCACCGGGGCAATCGGCGGATTCGTCGCCCCGATGATCGGCCTGGGCAGGGCGCCAGCACCGGGCGGCGTGCCGCGTGGCTGAGTGGCGGCTGGCGGGAGCGATCGGCGGCCGCGGCTTCGTGCTCGCCCTCGCCCTTTTCGCGGCCGGTCCGGCGGGCGCACAGGCCGCGGCGCGATCGGGCCGGGCCACCGTGCAGCAACTGGCCTGGCTCGGCGGGTGCTGGACGAGCCGCACGGGTGAGCGGGTGGTCGAAGAGCAGTGGATGCCGCCCCGCGGCGGCATCATGCTCGGGATGGCGCGCACCGTTCGCGGCGCGACGCTGGCCGATTTCGAGCACACGCGGATCACCGAGCGCGACGGGCGGCTGGTGTTCACCGCAACGCCGTCTGGTCAGGGCACGGCCGAGTTCGTTTCGGAGACGGTGACCGACTCCAGCGCAACATTCGCCAACCCCGCGCACGACTTTCCGCAGCGCATCGTCTACCGACGACGCGGGGGGGATTCACTCATGGTGCGGATCGAGGGAGAGCGGGAGGGCCGGACGCGCGGCGTCGACTTCCTGTTCGGGCGTCAGCACTGCGGCTGACGGCGGCACCCGGGAGCCGGGGTGGTGCGGGCGCGTGGGGCGGGGGTGCTAGTCGGCGACGCCGAGTCGGGTCGCGAGCGTCGCGAGGTAGCGACGCATGATGTCCGGGAGGAAGCGGTAGTAGACGAACTGTCCGTCGCGCCGCGTCTCCACCAGTCCGGCGGCGGAGAGTTCCTTCACGTGGTGGCAGACTGTTGCCTGGGCGACCGGCACATCCTCGCACACCCGCTGGCAGGCGACCTCGGTGCCGGTCGCGATCGTCTCGAGAATCGAGAAGCGGCGCGGGTCGGCGAGGGCCTTGGCGACCCGCGCGAACGCCTCGGGCGAGAGCGGCTCGACGGCCGCCGACTCCACCGCGCCGGCGGCACCGGCGGCGGCACTCGTCCAGGGATTCGACACGGGGTCGTGTGCAGCGGGTGATTGAGCCATGCGTTTGTTCTCCGGCGTCGAAGCGTCAAGCGGATGAATAACCGTCTGGATCGGGCGGTGCCAACCGAGCGGGTGAGTCCGGTCACGGTCGCACCTTCCTGTTGACAATCTGGAGAAGTGGCCCCACTCTTCTTCAGGACGACTACAGGAGCGCACCGTGATCGACGACACGCGGCAGGAGCTGTTGCAGGGCACTCTCGAGCTGATGGTGCTCAAGACATTGTCGCTGGAGCCGATGCACGGGTGGGGGATCGCCCAGCGCATCGCCCAGCTCTCCCGCGAGACGTTCGCGGTGCAGCAGGGGTCACTCTACCCGGCGCTGCAGCGCATGGTGCGGCGCGGGTGGATCGCTTCGGAGTGGCGGGTGACGGAGAACAACCGGCGTGCCCGCTACTACCTCCTGACGCCGACGGGGCAGACGCAGCTCGCCCGCGAGCAGGGCGAGTGGCAGCGGGCATCGACGGCGATCAACTGGGTGCTCGGAGGCGGACTGACGCCGGAGGGAGCATGAGGCGCCTCGTGGCCGAAGTGCGGGAGCGCGCCCGAGCCCTCCTCCACCGGCGTGCGGCCGAACGGGAGATGGCCGAGGAGCTGGAGTTCCATCTCGCGATGGAGACCGAGGCCAACGAGCGGCGCGGGCTGTCGCCGGCGGAGGCGGTGCGTCGGGCGCGGCTCGACTTCGGCGGGACGGAGCGCGTGAAGGAGGAGATCCGCGAGGCGCGCGGCGTGCAGCTCGCCGATCAGACCGTGCGCGACATCGGGCTGGCGCTGCGCCGGCTGCGCGCAAGTCCGGGGCTGACGCTGGTCCTCCTGCTCACCCTCGCGCTGGGGATCGGCGCGACGACGGCGGTCTACAGCGTGGTCCGGGGCGTCGTGCTGCGCCCGCTGGCCTATCCGGCGCCTCACGAGCTGGTGCTGATCGACGAGCGCACGCCGGACGGATCGCCCTTCTCGACCTCGCGCCCGACGTTCGACGACATCCGGACGATGCAGCGGTCGTTCTCCCACGTCGCGGCGATCGGCGACCGCACGGTGGCGCTGATCGGCGACGGCGAGCCGGTGCAACTCCAGGCCGAGGCCGTCACGGCCGACTTCCTCCCGATGCTCGGCGTGCCGCCCGCACTCGGCCGCCACCTACTCCCCGCCGACGAGGCGCGCGGGGAACGGGTGGTGGTACTCGGCCATGGATTGTGGGCGGCGCGCTTCGGCGCGTCGCCTGACGTGATCGGACGGTCGATCCTCCTCGACGGCGATCCGTTCACCGTCGTCGGGGTGATGCCCGAGCGGTTCGCGTCGCCCGGTGGCGGTGCGCTCTGGATGCCGCTGCCGCCGCAGCCCGACGCCGAACGCGAGGATCACGAACTGTACGTGATCGCCCGTCTGGCCCCGGGCGCTACGCACGCCGGCGCGTCGGCGGAGCTCACGGGTATCGCGCGGCGGCTCGGCGAGTTGTATCCGGAGACCAACGGTGGCTGGGGGCTCGCCGCCACCGATCTGCGAACGCGCATCGTCGGCGAGAGCTGGCCGCGATCGGCCTGGCTGCTGATGGGCGCGGTGAGCGTGCTTCTCCTGCTCGCCTGTGTCAACGTGGCGAGCCTGCTGCTCGCCCGCGCGATCGATCGCGGCCGGGAGATGGGGCTTCGATCGGCACTGGGTGCCTCACGCGGACGACTCGTGCGGCAGATCTTCGCCGAGAGCCTGGTGCTGGCGACGCTCGGCGCCGCCGGTGGGTTGATGCTCGCGGTGGCGGGCGTGCCGTTGCTGCGTGCGATTCTCCCCGCCGACACGCCGCGGCTGGCCGAGGTGCGGGTGGATGGGACGGCGCTGCTGCTGACCGCGGCGGTGACGGTGGTGGTGGCGCTGCTGTTCGGACTGGCGCCGGCGGCAACCGCGGGGCGGGCCCGGCCGCGTCAGGCACTCGCCGACGGCGCGCGCGGGGAACGGCGCGGGGCGGGTCGCTTGCGCGAGGTGCTGGTGGTCGCGGAGGTTGGGCTGGCGATGGTATTGCTGGTCGGCGCGGGGCTGCTCATGACCAGCTTTCTCCGCCTGCAGCGCGTGGACATCGGGTTCGCGACCGACGAATTGCTGATCGTGCCCCTCACGCTTCCCGCCTCACGATACGACGAGGCAGCGGTCGGTCGGCTCGTCGCGGCCGCTGAGGACAGGTTGGGCGGCGTGCCCGGGGTGGTCGCGGCGGGCGGGGCGAACGTCGCCCCGTTCGGCGCGTTCGGAACCGTGACCAACCTCTCGATCGACGGGCGCCCGTCGGGGCCGGGCGAAACCTCGTTCGCGCGGTGGCGGGCGGTGACGCCGGGCTTCCTGCGCGCCGCCGGCGTGACGATTCGCCAGGGTCGGGCCTTTCGCGCGGCCGACTTCGCGCCTGACGCGGAGCAGGTGATCGTGGTGACGGAGACGTTCGCGCAGCGGCTCTTTCCCGGCGAGTCGTCAGTAGAGCGTCGGGTGGCGATGGGGGTGAACGGCACGAACTGGCGGCGAATCGTCGGTGTCGTGGAGGACGTGCGCGACCTGCAGGTTGGCGAGGAGCCGCACCCGCTGTTCTTCATGCCGGGGCTGGGAGGGTGGCTCTCCGTCACCCTGTTCGTCCGAACGAGCGGCGACGCGCGCGCCCTGGCCGCGCCCGTCCGCGCCGTGATCCAGGAGATCGATCCGTTACTCCCGGTGCCGGTGGCCGAGCCGTTGCGCGAGCGACTCGACCGGAGCACGGCCGGACCGCGGTTCAATCTGCTGGTGATGGCGGCGTTCGGCGCGGTCGCGCTCACTCTCGCGGCGATCGGCGTGTACGGAATGATGACGTACACAGTGGCGCGGCGGACGAAGGAGTTCGGGATCCGCCTCGCACTCGGCGCGCGGCCAGCCGCGGTCCGCGTGATGGTGCTCCGGCGCGGGGGGATGGTCGTCGCGGCGGGACTGGTGATCGGCGGCAGCGCGGCGGCGCTGTTGGCGCGCGTGTTCGGCGGGGCGCTGTTCGGGGCTGACCGGTTCGAGACGACGACGTTCGTCGCCGTGGCGGCGGCGCTGGCGCTGGTCGGTGTGGCGGCAGCGGCGATACCCGCGGGCCGCGCCACACGGGTGAATCCGATGCAAGCGTTGCGGGTGGACTGAGCGCGTGGGGTGGTTCCGCGGGGTGCGCACGCACATCGTTCGGAAGCCGCCGGCGTCGAGCCCGGCATGCGCTTGGCCTCCTTTCGCCTCCACGCTCGATGTCCAGTTGGCAGGCCCGCCTCGTGTCTCTCGCCCTGCGCACGCACATCAAGCGGCGTCAGGGCCTGACGCGCGTGGATGTGGCCGAGGCACGGGCGCTGCTGGGCGTGCCGCGCTGGCCGCGTGACCGGGTGCCGGCCGGACTGGCGGCGCGGCCGGCCGTCGTCGGCGGAGTCGAGGGGGAATGGATCGAGCGCGCGGGCGGGCTGCGTCAGGCGGCGGTCGGGCCGCGGGTGGTGCTCTATCTGCACGGGGGTGGCTACTTCCTCTCCTCGCCGCGGGCGCACCGTCCGCTGACGACGGCGTTCGCCCGCGCGGCCCGTGCGCGGGTGTTCGCGCCGGACTACCGCCTGGCGCCCGAGCACCCCTTTCCGGCCGCGCTCGACGACGCGCTGGCAGCCTATCGCGGCCTGCTCGCGCTGGGCATTCCGGCCAGCCGGATCATCGTCGCCGGTGATTCCGCGGGCGGTGGGCTGGCGCTGGCGCTACTGGTCGCGGCTCGTGAGGCAGGGCTTCCGCGTGCGGCGGCCGCGGTGTGCTTCTCGCCGTGGACCGACCTCGCATGCACGGGCGGAACGCTCGTCGCCAACGATGCCCGGTGCGCGATGTTCCGGGGCGCCGCGGTTCCGCTCTGGGCGCGGCTCTACCTCGGCGCGACGGAGCCCACCCATCCGCTCGCGTCGCCGCTGTACGCGGATCTGCGTGGCCTGCCACCGCTCCTGCTGCACGCGAGCGCCAGCGAGGTGCTGCTCGACGACACACTCCGCTTCGCGCGCCGCGCTCGTGCGGCAGGCGTGCCGGTGGAGCTGGCGCTGTGGGACGACGTGCCGCACGTGTGGCAGATGTGGTGGCGCGTGCTGCCGGAAGCGCGCGAGTCGCTGGCCGGAGTTGCGCGTTTCATCGATGCGCGCCTGGGTGCCGCGCATGCCCACGGTGTGACGGGCGAAACGCCGAACGGGACACGCCCCCGCCACGCTCCGCGCATCCGCCCTGCGGGCCCCCGTGTCCGCCGTTCTGCCAGGCATTGACCGGCCTGCGCCAACCCCCGCCCGCACCGACCATGACCGAACGCGCGACCGCGCCGCACGAGCCCCTGAACGGGCGCACGATCGTGATCACCGGCTCGACCGACGGGATCGGCCGGGCCACGGCGTTGGCGCTCGTCAGGCGGGGGGCGCGCGTGATCGTGATGGGGCGCGACCCGCGCCGGACTGCCGACGTCGCGACGGAACTCAGCGCGGAGGGGCGGGCCGCCGGTGGCGAGGCGGAGCCGCTCGCGGGGGATCTCGGCTCGCTGGCCGCGGTGCGGCGCGTGGCGGGAGAGCTTGCGGTGCGTTGCCCGCGGCTCGACGTGCTGGTGCATAACGCGGGGGCTATCTTCTGGTCGCGCGAGGAGACGGTCGACGGGCACGAGCGGACCCTGGCGCTCAATCATCTCGCTCCCTTTCTGCTGACGTCGCTGCTCGAACCGCGGCTCCGCGCGAGCGCGGGTGCGCGCGTGGTCGTGGTCTCCTCGCGGATGCACCAACGTGCGGACATCAGCTATCTCGATGATCTCGAGTCGCGGCGGGGTTACAGCGCGCTGCGCGCGTATGCGGCGTCGAAGCTGATGAACCTGCACTTCACCTTCGAGCTTGCGCGGCGGCTCGCCGACAGCGGTGTGACGGCCAACGCCGTACATCCGGGGCTCGTGCGGTCGAGTTTCGGGCGGGCCGGCGGTGGCCTCGGTCCGGTGGGCTTCGCCCTCCTCACGCGCCTGTTCGGCCGGACACCGGAGGAAGGTGCGCGCACGCTGGTCCACGTCGCCGCTGCGGCCGACCTCGCGGGGGTCACGGGACGGTTCTTCGGCAGCGAGCGCGAGCAGCAACCCTCGGCGGCCGCGCTCGACCGGGCGGCCTGGAGCCGGCTCTGGGCCGAGAGTGAGCGGCTCGTCGGCGCCTGACGAGTCGCCGTCGCCGTGATCTGGTGAAACGCGACGTCGCCGCCGCCGTACGGAGTGGCAACGGGGTGAGTCGGGACGGGCACGAGGATGTGACCGTCGCCGCACCGCCCCCACTCGGGTACACGCGACCACCGTACGGAATCTCATGATCACACGCTCCGCCGCCTCACGCGGCCTCCGTGCCGCCCCCCGCGCCGCCGCACGCGCCGTGCTCGCGGCGGCCACGCTCGCGAGCGCCGCGCTGGCCCTCACGGCCGTGCCGGCCTCCGCCCAGAGCCTCGACCTGACCGTCAACGACGTCGGACTCAGCATCGGCGACTCGCGACGCGTCATCGGCGTTCGGCTGAACTTCCGCGACCGTCGCCTGGAGGAGGTGCGGGGCGTCAACGCGACCATCTGGGCGCCTCTCGACGACGCCGTCGGCGGACACGTGCGCGGCGTCGCCCTCGGCCTGCCGCTCACCGGCGCGCAGAACATCACGGGGCTGGGCGTGGGCGCGCTGGGCGTGGGTGCGGAACGCCGGTTCGCCGGCATCGGGGTGGCGGCGCTGGGCATCGGCGCCGGCGGGGAGGTCGCGGGGATCATGCTCGCGGGCGGTGGCGTGGGTGCCGGCGGCAGCGTCACCGGCCTCACCGTGGCCGGGCTCGGCGCGGGTGCGGGGGGCGATCTTACCGGGATCACCATCGCCGGGCTGGGCGCCGGCGTCGGTGGGAGCGCACGCGGAGCCCTTCTCGCCGGGCTGGGCGCCGGCGTCGGTGGGAGCGTCACCGGGATCACCGCCGGCGGACTCGGCGTGGGTGTCGGCGGCGACGCCACCGGCATCACGCTCGGCGGGCTCGGCGTCGGGGTCGGGGGCACGGCGCGCGGCCTGACGATAGCCGGACTGGGCGTGGGTGCCTCACGTCTCCGCGGGGTGACGGTCGCGCCGGCGATCGGCAGCCAGGATGCCGCGGGATTGACGCTGGCGGGCGGCTACCTGCGCATCGGACGCAACGGCCAGCTCGGCGGGCTCGGCACCGGCATCATCACCGATGTGCGCGGAACACAGCGCGGGCTGACGATCGGCATCGTCAACATCGCCAATCAGCTCGATGGCGTACAGGTGGGGCTGGTGAACATCGCCCGCAGCAACCGCCCGGGCTTGCGCGTGCTGCCACTGTTCAACGGACCGTTCCGTTAGACCGCTAGACCGCCCATGTCGACAGACACACGCGCTCACCAGCCGAGCGCGCGCATCCGTCCCTGAATCGTCCCCGCGTACGAGCCCATGCGCTGCGGGGTGCGCGACCGGGGGGCCGGAATCACGGCAGCCAGTCGCGCCGATTGATCCCGCGTGAGGCGGCTCGCCGGCCGGCCATAGTGGTGCCGACTCGCCGCGTCGATGCCGTACACGCCGGGGCCCCACTCGATCACGTTCACATACAGTTCGAGGATCCGCTCCTTCGGCAGGATCATCTCGGCGAACGGGGTGAGCGTGTACTCGACCACCTTGCGCACCGGGGACCGGTGGGTGGTCAGGAAGAGGTTCTTCACCAGTTGCTGCGTGATCGTCGAGGCGCCGCGGCGCGGCCGCCCCCGCCGTTCGGCTTCCTCGCCGGCCTTCCGGAACTCTTCCCAGTCGAAGCCCGAGTGCTGGAAGAAGCGCGTGTCCTCGGCCGCCACGACGGCGCGGTAGCTGTGCGCCGGCAGGTCATCGAGCGCGCGCCACGACGACCGGTGCGTGTAGGATTCACCACTGGCCAGCGCCTCGACCCGCCGCTGGAGCTGCACCATCGTGGTCGGGGGCGGGAAGAAGCGCATCCAGACGAGGCCGGCGATGCAGATCGCGTAGTAGCCGACGACGATCAGCACGAGCCCGCGCACGATGCGGGCGAGCACGGACCGGCGACGGGCGGGGCGGCGGGAGCGGGCGCGAGGGGACATCGGCTCAGGCGAACGGAACGTGTGAGGGCGGGGGAGGGAAGCTACACCGCCCGGCTCGCCGATCCACCCGTGACTGGGGGCGATTCGTGCCGCCGACGAGCAGGGCTGCGTGCGCCTGACGACGCCGGGGAACGGGTTGTGCGCCACACCGCCGTGTGACCAATCCTCCACTCGAATCTTCCGCCGGCTCCGTCGCGCCGCGACCCGGGCCGCCCGCCGGCCCGCCGCCGGCGGATCGGGAAGCCGTTATCGAGTTCAACCGGGATCTCACGAGCGAGCAGCGCGCCATCGTCGAGCGGCCGCCCGCGCCGGCGCGGGGGCAGGTTGCGCGAGCGGCCCCAGGTCCCGCACACCTGCGCCTTCGGCCGGAGGAACCGTGGTGTCCGCCCGCGCTCGCCGACCCGCTGCCCTGGGCGCTCGATGCCACGCCCCAGCCGCTGGTCGACGTCACCTGGACCGGCCCGCGTGGCTGGCGGTCGGCGGGGGTGAGCGTGCGCGGCGCGCGACAGGCCCACGCGGGGATGCATCGTGAGGAGTCGATCGCGGTCGCGGGGGACGCGGACACCCTGGTGCTCTGCCTGGCCGATGGCGCCTCGTCGAGCCGATGGGCGCGCATCGCGGCGGAGTTCGTCTGCCGAACCGTGCCGCATGACGTGCTGCGCGAGATCACGGGAGATCCCGAAGCATCCAGCGAAGCCGACGCGGCGACACTGGGTCGAGCGGTCGGCCGCGCGATCGGGCTCGCGGGCGGGCGGGCGTGGCATGGGCTGCGCGACCTCGCCGCGGTGTCGCGGTCGAGTCCGGCCGATTTCCGCACCACGCTGCTCCTCGCCGTGCTGAGCCGCGCGCGCGGGCGCGGCTACTGGTTCCTCAACCGGGTCGGCGACGGAATGGTGCTGGTGCGCGATCGCGCCGGCCTCCTCGTTCCCGCGCTCCCCCCCGCCAACCCCGACGACCGGGGCGACGCCGGGTGCCGCCTGCCGGACGCCGCGTCCGCGGCGCGCGCGGCGCGCATCCGCGTCATCCCCGCCTCTGAGGTCGAGTCGATCACCCTGCTCAGCTCGGGCACGGAGGCGATCGCGGCCGAGCCGCCGCGGCCCGGCGGGCGCGAGCCGGCCGATGCCGTCCCGGCGCTGCGCGAGTGGCTCATCCCGGTCGGGGCGTCTGCGAGCGACGGGGACGCCGCCGACGACGAGGACCGCAGCGCACTGATGGCGTGGCGCGGCGTGACCGGAATCGCCGACGGCGCGAGTCGCTGACGTGGGCGCGGTGGCCGCGCCCATTCGGCCGACCCGTTGCGGGTCGTCAATCGCGCCGCGACGGCCGACTCGACCCCGGATGCCCATGCCATCCCATACGTCGCCGAACCGACGCACCACTGGGAGCGGCTTCGGCGCGAGCAGCCGGGGCAGTTCGAGCAGCCGATCGATCCCGCCCAGCCGCCTAACGGGTGGGTTCACCAACGCGTCGTCGTCGGCATCGAATCGGTTGCCGTATACGTCGACGGGGAAGCGGAGCCATCGCGCGCCGTGCGACGCAGGACGCAGGACGCCGGACGCAGGAAGCAGGACGCCGGGCGCCGCGGGTGCAGTCGGTTGGTGGGCGGGACACGCCTCGGATGGCGACTTCCGCGGGCTCCGCGTCGCGACACGCGAACCGCGCTAGACGCGCCGATCTCGGTTGCGCCTGACTCGTCAGGCGACCCGCGTCACCACGGAGCGGCGGAGTCGACGCTCGACGTCCTCGACCTCGAGCGGACGATCGAACAGGTAGCCCTGACCGTACTCGCAGCCGAGCTTCATCAGGTGCGAGCACTGATCGCGCTCCTCGATCCCCTCGGCGATCGTGCGGAGACAGAGCATTTCGGCCAGCGCGATGATCGTTCGCGCGAGCGCGGCTTCCGACTCGTCCCGGCCCAGGCCGTCGACGAAGGCCTTGTCGATCTTGAGGATGTCGATCGGGAACCGTTGCAGGTAGCTGAGCGACGAGTACCCGGTGCCAAAGTCGTCGATGGCGAGGCGGATGCCCAGAGCCTTGAGCTCGTGCATGCGCGAGAGCATCGTGTCGGTGTGCTGCACGATCGCGCTCTCGGTGATCTCGAGGATGAGCGAACTCGGGTCGAGCCCCGTTTCGGCGAGCGTGGTCGCGACCTCGCCGACCATCGCATCTTCCTGGAACTGACGTCCGGAGAGATTGACGGTGATCGAGAGCTGTTCGGCTCCGTGCAGTTGCTGCCAGTGCGCCGCCTGACGACACGCTTCCCGCACGACCCAGCGCCCGAGCGGAACGATGAGCCCCGTCTCCTCGGCGATCGGGATGAAGACACCCGGCGGAATGTTGCCGCGTTCCGGATGCTGCCAGCGGATGAGCGCTTCGAGCCCCATCATCCGTCCGTTCGACAGCTCGACGATCGGTTGATAGGCGAGCCGAAGCTCGTGCCGTTCCATCGCCTGCCGCAGCTCCGCCTCGAGCAGCAGCCGCTCGCGCGCGACCTGATGCATGTGCGGCTGGAACACCTCCCAGCGCCCCTTGCCGGCCGCCTTGGCGCGATACATCGCGACGTCGGCATTCCGGAGCAACGCCTCCGCGCTCGACTCGCCGTCCTCGGCGAGCGCCGCGCGGGCGATTCCGATGCTCGCGCTGACGAACACCTCGGTCGCGTCGAGGAGGAAGGGGCGGTGCATCGAACAGGCGATCCGGTCGGCGACGCGAATCGCGTCTGCGTCCTCGTTGACGTTCTCGATCAGCACGGCGAACTCGTCGCCGCCCATACGCGCGACCGTGTCGCAGCCACGCGTGGCATTGAGGAGGCGGTCGGCGACCATCGCCAGCAGGCGATCGCCCGCGCCATGGCCGAGGCTGTCGTTGATCGTCTTGAAGCCGTCGAGATCGATGAACAGCACGGCGATGCGCTCGGCGGTTCGGCCGGCGCGCTCGAGCGCATGCTCGACCCGCTCGCGCAGGCGGACGCGATTCGCCAGCCCGGTGAGTGCGTCGTGGAAGGCGTGATGCGTGAGCTGCTCCTCGAGCCGCGTGCGCGCGGTAACGTCGCGGAAGCTCCACACCCGACCGACGATCTCGCCAGTGTCGAGCCGCTGCGGTGTCGAGCACCGTTCGAAGATGCGGCCGTCGGTGAAGCGGAGCTCGTCGAAGCTCTCCGCGTCAGGCGACGCGTAGAGCGCGTCGATATGAGCGCGGAACCGGTCGGGTTCCTCGAGCTGCGCGAAGACGCGCCGAACCAGCTCGCGGTCGTCGGCCAGTTCGAGCACGCCGATCGGGATGCGCCACATCTCGCCGAACTTCCGGTTGTAACTGGTGATCTTCCCCTCGGGATCCACCACGAGGATGCCGTCGGCGGTGGATTCGAGCGTCGCCTGCACAAGCGAGAGCGTGCGCGCCACCTCGCGTTCGGCGCGCTGGCGTTCGGCGACCTGGGTGCTGAGCGCGGTGACGGTGTCGTGCAGCGCCTGGGCGGTGCTGTTGAAGCTCACCGCGAGGAATCCGAGATCATCGCGCCCGCGGACGGGGAGGCGGGCGGAGAAATCGCCGTGCTCCAGCGCGGCCAGCGCCTGACGGACCTTGCCGAGGCGATGCGTGAAGCGGATCGCGCCACGACAGGCGACGGTGCCGAGGCCGAAGAGCAGCACCGTCTCGGTGATGATAAGACCAAACGGGAGCGCTGCCGCAGTGAAATGGGTCAACCCGACCGCACGCGCCAGCGGATAGACGGCGAGCGCGAGGAGGAGTTGGGCGCGGGCGACCGTCGGGAGCCCGAGCGCATACGAGCCCGCCGCGACGATATAGAACGCGCCGCCGAGCGCCCCGCGGTCGCCGAGCATGGCGATGCCGACGCCGATCGCCAGCGTGTCGGTGACGAGGAGCGACCAGAAGTGCCAGAGCGCGACCTGGTTCCGCCGCCGTGCCCGATCGGCCGCAAGGTTAAGCGTGGTCGTCAGCGCCGCCGCGCCCACCAGCACCCACGGGGAGCCGGGAAAGAGCCCCGCCAGCAGATTCGCGAACGCCAGCAACGCCCCGAACCCGGAGAGCCAGTAGCGAATGCGAATCGCATGGCCGTGCCGAGCATGGAGGAGAAGTGCCTTTTCGCGCTCGAAGAGCGCGTGGGCGTCGGCGGAGACCACGGAGGGGATGGGTAGCGGGTATCGTGCTGATGACGCCGACGGCGTCCGGGCGAACGCCGGGGTCGCGTCCCACCGGCGCTGGCGAACCGACGACGGAACGGATGGCGCACAGGAGGGGACCGCAGTAGCCAGACGTGCAACCACGGGGGCGGGTCACGCCCGCGCCCATCGTTGAAAAAAAGGTGGAACGAAACACCCGTTCATCCGTATATACGGATATATGGCGCTGCGCACTCCCGTTTTCGATCATCTCGCGGCATTGGCCGAGCCTACGCGGGCCCGGCTGCTCGCGGCACTGGACCGGCACGAGTTCTCGGTGTCGGAGCTGTGCGCGGTCGTGCAGCTTCCGCAGAGCACCGTGAGCCGGCATCTGAAAGTGCTCACGGACGAGGGGTGGGTCGCGTCACGGGCGGACGGCACGAGCCGGCTCTACAGGATCGAGACGCTCGACGCATCGGCCGATCAGCTCTGGTCGGTGGTGCGCGAACAGTTGCTGGCGACTCCCGGCGCGCGCCACGACGCCGAACGCGTGCAGGGAGTGTTGGCGGCGCGCCGTTCCTCGTCGCGGGCCTATTTCGACGGGGCCGCGGGGGAGTGGGACGCGATCCGGGTCGAGCTGTTCGGGCGGCACGCCGACCAGACGGCGTTGCTGGCCTTGCTCGACCCGGCGTGGACCGTCGGCGACCTCGGGTGTGGCACCGGCGCCGTCTCGGCCGCGGTCGCTCCGTTCGTCCGGACGGTGATCGCCGTGGACGGGTCCATGGCGATGCTCGATGCTGCACGCGGGCGGCTGGAGGGGGTCGGTAACGTAGAGTTGCGCTCTGGCGAGTTGGAGACCCTTCCGCTGGCCGACGCGGTGCTGGACGTGGCGATTCTCTTTCTCGTGCTGCATCACGTGGCTGAACCACCGCGGGTGCTCGCCGAGGCGGCGCGTGTCGTGCGGCCGGGCGGTCGAGTGCTTGTCGTCGACATGCGGCCGCACGAGCGTGAGGAGTACCGCCAGACGATGGGTCATGTCTGGCTGGGGTTCGACGAAGCACAACTGACGGGCTGGCTGGGCGCGGCGGGGTTCGACGGTCCGTTGATTCGCTCGTTGCCAGCCGATCCGCAGGCGAAGGGACCGGGGCTGTTCGTCGCCGCCGCGCGTCGTCAGGCCGGGTGAGGGTCGCCGTCACCGCACCACCCGCGCGTTCGCGCGCGCATCCATTTCGCAGGTCGTGCCGACCCCGCATCCGCGGGTTGGCGTTCTTCATCCGAGGCACTCGTCCATGGCCACTGCAGTGATGACCGATCCCCTCACGGAGCGCCCGCCGTACAAGGTGCGCAACATCGCCGAGCACGAGCTCGGCCGCCACGAGATTCGCCTCGCCGAGCACGAGATGCCCGGGCTGATGGCGTTGCGTGAGCGCTACGCTGCGTCACGTCCGCTCGCCGGCGCGAAGATCATGGGCTCGCTGCACATGACGGTGCAGACCGCCGTGCTCATCGAGACGCTGACCGCGCTCGGCGCCGACGTGCGCTGGGTGTCGTGCAATATCTTCTCGACGCAGGATCACGCGGCCGCGGCGGCGGTCGTGGGTCCGAACGGCACCGTCGACGACCCCAAGGGCGTGCCGGTTTTCGCGTGGAAGGGCGAGACGCTCGAGGAGTACTGGTGGTGCACCGAGCAGGCGCTCGTGTGGCCTGACGGCAGCGGCCCCAACCTCATCCTCGATGACGGTGGCGACGCGACCATGCTCGTGCACAAGGGCGCCGAGTACGAGACCGCGGGCCAGGTGCCCGCGTTCGATGCCGAGAACGAGCCCGAGGAGTGGGGGGTAATCCTGGAGCTGCTGCGCCAGGAGCAGCGTCTGAACCCGGGTCGTTGGGCACGCGTGGCGGCGGACATCCGCGGTGTCTCCGAGGAGACGACCACGGGTGTGCACCGCCTGTACGACATGATGCGCGAGGGCACGTTGCGCTTCCCGGCGATCAACGTGAACGACGCCGTGACGAAGTCCAAGTTCGACAACCTGTATGGCTGCCGTCACTCGATCATCGATGGGCTCAACCGCGCGACGGACGTGATGATCGCTGGCAAGGTTGCGGTGGTGCTCGGCTACGGTGACGTGGGCAAGGGATGTGCGCACGCGCTGCGCGGCCAGGGCGCCCGCGTCGTGATCACCGAGATCGATCCGATCTGCGCGCTGCAGGCGGCGATGGAAGGCTACCAGGTGCTGACGCTCGACGACGTGCTCGAGACGGCCGACATCTTCATCACCGCGACGGGCAACCGTGACATCATCACGGTCGATCACATGGCGCGCATGAAGGACAAGGCGATCGTCGGCAACATTGGCCACTTCGATAACGAGATCGACATGGCCGGGCTGAAGAAGAAGGGCGTGAAGCGCGTGAACATCAAGCCGCAGTTCGACGAGTTCGTCTTCCCCGACGGACACAGCGTGCTGATCCTCGCCGAAGGCCGCCTGCTCAACCTCGGCTGCGCCACGGGACATCCGAGTTTCGTGATGTCGGCGAGCTTCACGAATCAGGTGATGGCGCAGATCGAACTGCACCAGAACAACGGCGCGTACGAGAACAAGGTGTACACGCTGCCGAAGCGTCTCGACGAGGAAGTCGCGCGGTTGCACCTCGACAAGCTCGGCGTCAAGCTGACGAAGCTGAGCCCCGAGCAGGCGTCATACATCGGCGTGCCGGTGGACGGCCCGTACAAGCCCGACCACTACCGCTACTAGGAAGCGGCAGTGGATGGACGAGGGCGCGCCGTCACGGCGCGCCCTTTTTCATCGCCTGACGAGCGTGATCTCGAGGGCGCCGTACGGCGCCTGCGAGCCGAAGCGATGCGCCGACTCCACCTGGTGATAGTGGCGCACGCGGAGCACGTCCTGCACGGTGATCGTCTGCAGCACCTCGACACCGCCCATGTACGAGCCATTCACAAAGACCGTGATGTTCCGCGCCCCCTGCGCCCCCACCGGCGATCCGCCGATGACCGGGCTGCTGCTACCGCGGACCTGGAGAAACCGCGGGCGGAGACGCATCAGCGCGGCATGGAGATTGGTCGCGGACGGCTCTGCCGACAGTTCCTCGGCGGAGAGCAGCTGCGACCAGCTCACGGACGAGACGTTCCTGTCCGCGGCGGCGGATGTGAACGAGCTCGCCTGATAGGGAAGCCCGTCACCGTACGTCGCCGGACGGTGGGACGACGCGCAACCGGTGGTGGCGAGGAGCGAGAGTGCGACGAGTGCGATGGCGTGCGGGCGAGCGGTCATGATGACTAACCTCCGGTGAGTGTCACCATCATGATGCACCCGCCCGGATCTCCCGGCCCACGACTTCGGGACGAGCTGCGGATCCGGCGCCGTCATTCGACGCCTGCAACAGATGAGGCGCGACCGCTCCAGAGCGGTCGCGCCTCGTCCTGCATCATACGGGATTCCCCAGCGTTTCCGCAGGGTGACGGCGTCGTGAGCAACCGGTGAACGTACCGTCACTCAAGCGCCACCTGTCGCCCATCAGTCGTTGTCCATCGCCGTCTTGCCAGGGGGCTTGGCCTTGGCGCGTTCTTCCAAGTGCTTGCGCATCTCCAGGCGTGGTACGCCATTCTCGAGCCAGTCTGGCGCCGGGGCGCCGAGCAGGTGGTGGTCGAAGAACTCACGCATGCGAATGGCATAATCCTTCTGGTTGGCCGGCTTGGCGAGCCCGTGATTTTCGCCGGTGTATTGCAGGAGAATCACGTCCTTGCCGAGCTGACGCAGGGTGTTGTAGAAGGTGATGCCCTGGTTGAAGTCCACCGCGCCGTCCTTGTCGTTATGGAGAATGATCAGCGGCGTCTCGATCTTGTCGGCGAAGCGGTTGGGCGAGTTACGGATGTAGGCGTCGGTGTTCTCGAGGAAGTTCCCCTTGAAGCGACCCTGGCTGCTCTCGAAGATCGGCTGGTTGGCCGACCCGGTGTTCCAGTAGACCGAGCTGTACATGCTCACCATGTCGGTGAGGGGGGCGCCGGCGATGGCCGCGCGAAACATGTTCGTCTGCGTGACGAGGAACGCCGTCTGGTAGCCGCCCCAACTGTGTCCGTGCAGCCCCACCTTCGCCGAGTCGACGACGCCAGAGGCGATCGCCGCCTTCACGGCGGGGAGTACGCTCCAGACGGCCGACATGCCGGGGTCGTTGATCTTGTACGTGATGTCGGGCATAAGGACGGCGTAGCCGTTGGCCGTGTAGACGCTCGGGTTCAATGCCCGCGTCTCGTTGGGCACGTTGTACGAATGCAGCCCCTGCGACAGTTTCTCGTAGATGTAGACGACAGTCGGATACGACTGCCCCGGCTGGTAGCCGGCCGGGAGGAAGAGCGCGGCCTGCAGCGAGTCGCCCTTGTCGGTCACATAGTCGACCAGACGCGCGCCGGCGCTCCAGGACAGCTCGCGCTGCTGCGGGTTGGCGTCGGTAAGCTGACGGGGCGAGCGGAACGCGAGATCCGTGGCGTGCCAGTCCGGGAACTCCAGCGCCGTCTGTCGTGTGAACAGCACCACGTCCGCCTCACGCGCCTTGATCGGTGTCAGGCGCGCGTTCTCCCACGCCAGCATCCGCGCGCCCGGGCGGCGGGTGTCGACGAGGGCGACCCCCTCCTGCTTGGTTCGCTCGCCATATGCGGCGAGATACATCGGCCGGTCGACCCGGATGCCGCTCTCGCCCGGTTCCGGGAAGATCCGGCGCTGGTAGCGAATGCCGCGCGTGCGGCCGTCGCCCGTCAGGTTGGTCGCGCGCGCACCGTCGGCGGCGACACTCCACACGTCCCAGCCGTCACTCAGCAGCACAGTACGACTGTCGGTGGACCAGCCGAGCACGGGGCGCGGCGGGTTCTCGACATTGTGATCGTCCTCGACGTTCACGAACGAGACGGGCGCGCCTGTCGTGATCGGGCGCAGGGTTCCGCTGGCGAAGTCGTAGACCTGGTAATGCGCATCCTTCCAGATGAGGAAGCGCGAGCCGTCGGGGGCGAAAGTCTCGCGCGCCGTCACCTGCGGCACGGCCAGCGAGCGCTTCCCCGTCCGCACATCGATCGCGTACAGGTCTCGCGCGCGGCGGCCGCTCAGGTTGCCCTCGCGCTCGTACGCCCGCTCGTCGACGCCCACTGCCCAACGCGCGCCGGGCGCGAGCGCCACGTCGCGCAGCTCCTCGTCGGCGAGGCGCACGAAGCGGTCGTCGGCGGGGAACCAGACGCCGAGGTAGCTGAACGAGCGGTCGCGTCCCTCCTGCACCTGCTGCATCGACTGCAGACGCGAGTCCTTTGCGTGCCAGAGCACGAGGTCGGGGAACTCGTCGTCAGGCGCGCTGGGATCGGCTATCGTCCCGCCCGCCGGACGCGACGCCGAATCGCCGGCGGCGGAGTCCGGCGCGGGAGTGATGCGCGGGCTCACGCCGAGGGTGATCGCGCGCCGGTCGTCGGTCCACTGTGGAGTGCGCGCCGGGTTGACGCGCAGGTCGGACGGCACGTCGGCGCGGCCCGCCGCGGTGAACACCACGGGGCGCGCGGCGCGCGCGGCATCGACCAGTCCGAGCACCGCCCAGGTGGTGTCCTTCCGCACGCTGTCGACGACGCCGCGCATCACGGTGAGCGCACGGCCGGTGTCTGACCAGGTGAGGTTGCGGTAGAGCGCGCGACTCGCGTCCACGGCGCGGACCACACCGCTGGTCATGTCGCGCATCTGGACGCCGTTGCCGACGCGTTCGGCGACGTCGACGGTCCAGGCGAGATAGCGGCCGTTCTCGTCAAAGCCGAAATCGCCCACGCCGCCGAACGTCAGCGCCCGCCCCGTGGCCAGCTCGACGAGGCGCAGGTCGGCGCCGGTCACGCCACGCGCGGCCGCGCCGGCACCAGCGGTGGCGCCGGTCGGCGCCTCGGGCTGGTAGCCGCGCAGCGCGATCCAGCCGTTCTCGCCGGCGAAAGCGAACCGCTGCACGAGATCGAAGGTCTGGGCGGCGCCGGTGGCGAGTTCGACGACGGTGGCCTTGGCGCGGATGGGGCGCCGCTGGCGCCGCATCCGCTTCTGCTGCTCGAACGTCGGATGGACGAGAAAGGCAGCCCACTTCGAGTCGTCGGAGATCGTCACCGGGGAGCCGCCGGCCGCCTGCCCCACCGGGAAGCGCCGTTCGGCGCCTCCCGCCGTCGGGCGGACGATCACCTCGGCGTCCCCCTCGTTCGGCGCGAGGAGGTAGGCGAACCAGCGGCCATCGGCCGAGAGCGCGGTGGTGCGGATCGTCTTCCAGCTTTTCAGGTCGGACGGGCCGAGCGCGCGCGCGGCAGCGGCATCCGTCCCCGTCGCCGCGGGCGCCGTTCGAGAGGTCGGGGACTGCGCGCCGGCGGCGATCGTGGCCCAGGGGGCGACGAGAGCAGCCAGCGCGACCGCGCGCGTAACGGCGCGCGAAAAATGCAGAGTGTGCGACATGGACGATCTCCTCCGACGCGGGGAGCGCCGGGTGCATGAGAGGGATTCTCCAAGTATGTTCGCGCCGCGTGCATCGCGGAATGCCGCCTCGCTCTCTCGTCGACATCTTCTCCCTCTCTCGCGGAGCTCCCATGCCCACTGTGCCGTCTCCCCACTCACGCCTCCGCCCGGTGCGCCTGCCCGCCCTGACGGCGGCGCTGCTGCTCACCGCGGCGTGCACGCGCGGCGAATCGCCCGAGGTTCGCACGGGGGTCGCGCCGCCCCCGGTTTCTCCGCCGGCGGGGGCGAGCCGCACCGCGGAGGAGCTGCTCCCGCCCCCCGATCGCCCAGGCGTGCGCGCCGGAATCGGCACCCCGGGAGACACGGTCGACCAGGCGGCGCGTGAGGCGGCGGATCGGGCGATCGCCGCCGCCGTCGCCCGCACCGGCACCGTAGAGGCGATCTCGCTCCTCGGCGATTCGCTGCGCCCGCCGGCGATGACGGCCGAGGCCCGCCGCACGCAGGAGCGGCTGCTCGCCGAGGCGGAAGCCGCGATGCGGCGCGACTCCTCGGCCGAGGCCCTGGTCTGGGTCGGTCGTCGTCAGGCGTACCTGGGCCGCTATCGTGAGGCAATCGCCACGTTCGCGCGAGGCATCGAGCAGTTCCCGGGCGACGCGCGTTTCTACCGCCATCGCGCGCATCGCCTGCTGACGATTCGCCAGACGGATGCGGCGATCGCCGACTTCGAGCGGGCGGCGGCACTGATCGCCGGCCAGCCTGACGAGGTGGAACCCGATGGGCTGCCGAACGCCCGCGGCGTCCCGACGAGCACGTTGCAGTCGAACATCTGGTACCATCTCGGGCTCGCGCGCTATCTGAAGCGCGATTTCGCCGGCGCACTCGCCGCCTACGACAGCGGGATGCGCGTGTCGACGAACCCCGACATGCGCGTGGCGATGGCGTACTGGCGCCATCTGACCCTGCGCCGGCTCGGCCGCGTCGCCGAGGCGCGTGAGGCGATCGCGTTCGTGGTGCCGGGGATGGACATTATCGAGAACCAGGCGTACTACCGGCTCGTGCAACTCTACAAGGGCGATCTCACCCTGGCGCAGGTCGCGCCCGCCGGCGCGGAAGCGCTCGACGACGTGAGCACCGCGTACGGCGTCGGCGTGTGGCACCTGCTCGAGGGGCGGGCGGCCGAGGCGGAGGCGACGTTCCGGCGCATCGTC
>JBBQHX010000028.1:0-21853 GCA_038324385.1 Gemmatimonadales bacterium
GACGGCGCGGTTTGGCACCTCGATGTCGGCTTATCACATCCTGGGGCTGGAGAAGGTCCCAAGGGTCCGGCTGTTCGCCGGTTAAAGTGGTACATGAGCTGGGTTCAGAACGTCGTGAGACAGTTCGGTCTGTATCCGTCGTGGGCGCTGGACAATTGAGGGGTGCGGACTCTAGTACGAGAGGACCGAGTCGGACGATCCGCTCGTGTCCCGGCTGTTCCGCCAGGAGCACCGCCGGGTAGCGATGATCGGCACGGATAACCGCTGAACGCATCTAAGTGGGAAGCCGTCCCCAAGATGAATCGTCCCTGGAGCCTTCGGGCTCCCTAAAGGGCCGTCAGAGACGATGACGTCGATAGGCCGCCCGTGGAAGCGTTGCAAGACGTTCCAAGCGAAGCGGTCCTAATCGCCCGTGCGGCTTGACCTCTCCCCCGTAACACACGTGGGACCCAAGCCGTCAGTCCAGGAGCTGTCCCGGACTGACTGAGCACGCCGCGTAATGAACGTCTCGCTCCATGACCAGATCTACTCATCCATTCACTTCGTCGTTGTTCCGCAGCGCGACGCACTCGGATCACTCCGAATGCGCCGCCGGGCGGACATACGAGACTCGTGGCCACGCGCCACGACCACCGTATGACGATTTTCGCTGGCGACTAGAGCGCAGGGGCCACACCCGTTCCCATACCGAACACGGCCGTTAAGCCCTGCAGCGCCGATGGTACTCCGCCTGAGAGGGCGCGGGAGAGTAGGCCGTCGCCGGCACCTCATACAAACAGGGCAGCTTCCTCACGGAAGCTGCCCTGTTTGTCGTTCTGCCCCATGCTGCCCCACCACATCGGGCCTCCTTCTTGCCCGCACCGGCACCGTGCCCCTACTCCGCTTCATGCTCGCGGCCACCGCAATCACCGCCGCGTCCGTCGCCAAACGGCAGCGTACACAGCGCCGGCGCGTCGAACGGTATGCCGCCGCCGCCTTTGAATCGCTGCTCAAGACACTCGACGCCAATGACCCCGATACCGGGAGTCACGCGCGACGCGTCGCCTATGCCGCCACGCTCCTCGCCCAGGCCGCCGGCCTGACGCCGCGCGAGCAGCGATCGGTCGAGCGGGTGGCACTCTTCCACGACATCGGGAAGATCCACCAGGCGCTCTTCGACATCGTCCACGACGATGGCGATCTCTCCGAGGAGGAGCGCGAACGCATTCGCACCCACCCGCGACGCGGTGCGGAAGTGCTGATGCCACTGGCGACCTTCGATCCGTCGCTGGCTGACGGCGTCATCGCGCATCACGAGCAGTGGGACGGTGGCGGCTACCCGCGCGGGCTCCGCGGCACGGCGATTCCGATCGCCGCGCGTATCGTCGCGATCTGTGACACGTACGACGCCATCACCCACACGCGACGCTATCGCTCGGGCCGCTCGTCAGGCGATGCGGCGACGGCGATCCGCGAAGGGTCCGGACTGCAGTTCGACCCCACCCTCGTCGACCTCTTCCTCAAGCCGCACGTGCTGCGCCGCATCGAGGCCAACTTGATCGAACGGACCGCCGCCGAGTCGGGAGCAGTGGCACCGCGGACATCCCGACACCCCGAACGGCGCCGCCGGGAGAATGCTGGCCGGACCGATTCGCACGAGGCGCCGGACGTCAGCTTCCGATGGCGCGACGGAGCGCCCGTGACGAACCCTCAGGATCGGCGACCGAAAACACCGCGCCGATGACAGCGACGCCGTCCGCCCCGGCGGCGACCGCCGCGGTGGCGTTCGGCGCATCGATCCCGCCAATCGCCACCGCGGGACAGGTCAGCAAGACGCGAAGCGCCTGAAAACCGCTCGCGCCCAGCGCGGCGCCGGCGTCGGCCTTGGATGCCGTGTGCCGCCACGGCCCGATCCCGACATAGTCCGCTCCTACCGCGTGGGCGAGCTCGGCGCGCGAGCCGAACGACGCGCCGATGATGAATCCGTCGGGTACCACAGGGCGGATCGCACGGACGGGGATGTCGTCGGGCCCGACATGCACACCGGCCGCACCGGCGACCAGTGCGACATCGACCCGGTCATTCACCAGTACCGGTACCGGAAGCGTCGCGACGAGGCTCGCCGCGATCGGCACCAGCTCGCGTGCCGACAGCTCCTTCAGCCGCAGCTGCACCATCGTCGCCCCACCGCGAACGGCGGCAGCCGCACGTGCCACCAGCCCCTCGGTTCCGTCGCGCAGGTCGTCGGTAATGGCGATGAGTCGGACCAGCGCGGGATCGATCATGGATTGTTGCGGGTCGTCAGCGATTCCGGACGCGTGGGCGACGAGGGTGCGGCCGGCGCCGGTGTAGTGGGCTTAGTGGGATTGGTGGGCGTAGCGGGCGGGCTGTCGCGCAGGCGTCGCATCTCACGCACCGCCACCAGATGCTCCGCGTAGCTGGACCGGAACTCGTGGTGCCCGTCGGGATGCGCCACGAAATAGAGAAACGGCACATCGGCGGGCGCGGCCGTCGCTGCCAGGCTCGCCGACCCGGGCGAAGCGATCGGGCCGGGTGGAAGGCCGGGGTTCCGATACGTGTTGTATGGCGACTCCACCTCCAGGTCGCGATACATCACGCGCTCCGTGTGCTCCCCGCGCGCATACTGCACCGTCGGGTCGGCCTGCAGCGGCATGTTGATGCGCAGCCGGTTGTGATAGACCGCGGCGATCGTCGGCCGCTCGTCTGCTACGCGCGCCTCACGTTCGACGATCGAGGCGAGCGTCACGCCCTCATGGCGCGTGAGCGACAACGTCGCCAACCCCGCGTCCCACTCGGGCTGCCATCGTCGCTCGAACTCGGCCACGATCTCCTTGACCGCCACGCGAGCCGACGTTCCGATCGGAAAGGTATAGGTCGCCGGAAAGAGATAGCCCTCCAGTGTCTCCGTCGGAATCTCGAGACGACGCAGATGGGTGGTGTCACGAACCGCCACCGCGACGGAGTCCTCCGGGACCTCGAGCGCGTGCGCGAGCGCAGGGACGATCTGCGAGAGGGCCCACCCCTCGGGAATCGTCACCGAGGCCGTCAGCCCACGTCCGCTGTTGAGCGCGTCGAGCAATTGCCCCCACGGCGTGCCGGGGACGAACGAGTAGGTCCCGGGCTTGAGGTCGCGATCCTGGAGGCGGACCCGGGCGTAGTACCGAAATGCCGTCCCCGAGCCAACCACGCCTGACGATGCGAGGGACTCCGCGGCCGCGCGGAAGCTCGCCCCCTGCGGTACGACCACACGCACCGGAGCGGCGTCCGGGTCGGGCCCGCCGCACGCGACGATGCTCAGAATGAAGAGGGCGCCGGCCAACCGACGCTTACGAACCGTATGTCTCATCTCCGCGGGAGTACGGCGTCAGGAATGCTCGGCGGGCGGCATGCCACCGGAGAGTGCGCGTGATGTCACTGGTCGTCCGGCGCAGCCGCCTCGGCACCGCCGATACTGGAAACGGCCGTCATTCGCTTCGAGAGCAAGGCGCGAACCGTGACGGTGCCCAACACCGTCAGTCGCCGGCTGCGTCGGACGCTGTGCCGTCGGGCGCGTGGTCGCCACTGACGGGCTCGTCGGGAAGTGTCAGCGCATGGCGGAGCAGCATCGTGGCGGCGAGCGCGTCGACGTCTCCCTTTCGCCCCCGCGTCGACCCGCCCTGCTCACGGATCGCCCGCAGCGCGGTCACCGTCGTGAACCGCTCGTCCACGTAGCGCACCGGAAGTCCGGTGCGGCGCGCGAGTTCGTCGCCGACCTGCCGCACCTCTCGGGAGCGATCCGTCTCGTCGCCCGCCAGGTCGATCGGCAGGCCGAAGATCAGACCGGTGGCTCCATGCTCCTCGGCCTGGCGCGCGAGTTCCGCGAGTGGAGGGCGCTTGCCCGCGCGTCGCACGATGAAACCGGCGGGCGTGGCAATCGTGCGCGTCGGGTCGCTGACCGCGAGGCCGATCCGGCGATCGCCCCAATCCACGGCGAGCAGGCGGCCGACGTATGCCGTCATCCCTCGGCCATCGTCATGAAGAACTCGCGATTCGTCTTCGTGCGGGCCATGCGCTGGATGAGGAAGGTGATCGACTCGTCAGGCGGCATGTCGGCGAGGAAGTTCCGCAACAGGTAGACGCGATTCGTCTCCTCCGTATCGAGCAACAGATCCTCGCGCCGCGTGCCGGACTTCTGGATGTCGATCGCCGGGAAGACGCGACGGTCGGCGATCTTGCGGTCGAGCACGAGCTCCATGTTGCCCGTGCCCTTGAACTCCTCGAAGATCACCTCGTCCATGCGCGAGCCCGTCTCGATGAGCGCCGTCGCGACGATCGTCAGGCTGCCGCCGCCGTCGATGTTGCGGGCTGCCCCGAAGAACCGCTTCGGCTTGTGCAGCGCCTGCGCATCCACGCCGCCGGAGAGGATCTTTCCCGAGTTGGGGATGACCACGTTGTGCGCACGCGCCAGACGGGTGATCGAGTCGAGGAGAATCACCACATCCTTGCCATGCTCGACGAGCCGCTTCGCCTTCTCGATCACCATAGCCGCGACCTGCACGTGTCGATCCGCCGACTCGTCGAAGGTCGAGCTGACCACTTCGGCGCCCAGAACATTCTGCTGCATATCGGTGACTTCTTCGGGCCGCTCGTCGATCAGCAACACGATCACCGATACCTCCGGATGATTCTCGACGATGGCGTTGGCGATCTTCTGCAGGAGGATCGTCTTGCCGGCGCGCGGTGGCGCGACGATCAGTCCGCGCTGACCCTTCCCGAGCGGCGCCATCAGATCCATGATGCGCATCGAGACGTCGCTGTCGCTGCGCTCGAGACGCAACCGCTCGTCAGGGTAGCGCGGCTTCAGATTGTCGAACGTCGGACGCTGCGTCGCCAGATCGGGCGCGTCGCCGTTGATGCGCTCGACCTTCAACAGCGCGAGGAACTTCTCCCATTCCTTCGGCGGCCGCACCTGCCCGCTGATGGTGTCGCCCGTGCGCAGGTCGAAGCGCTTGATCTGCGACGGCGAGACGTAGATGTCGTCAGGCCCGTTGAGATAGCTCCAGTCCTGGCTGCGGAGAAAGCCGTAGCCCTCCGGCAGAATCTCGAGCACGCCCTCTCCCTGCAGCGGAACGTCGGAGTCGAGCAGCGTCTGCTCGATCCGAAAGATCAGCTCCTGCTTGCGCAGTCCGCCGTAGTTCGTGATTCCCTGGTCGTCGGCGTAGTGCTGCAGCGCGCTGATCGACATGCGCTTCAACTCCGTGAGGTCGAACGGAGCGGAATCGCCGCCGGCCAACGCACCGGGTGCGCCGTCGAGCGGTTCGGAATTGCGGGGGGTCTCGGGAGCGGGCACAGGGATGGCCACCGGGCTCGACCGGGTGATGAACGCCGAAAGGCGCTCTGAGGAGTGGGCGGCCTGAGGTCACACGGCACGCCAACCCGGTCAGGGGCGTATCTAACCAGCCGGGAGGAACGGGTCAAGCGCGCCACCGGCGGCGGTCCGCCCGTCCTCGCGTGTCAGAACGGGAGGTAGCGCCAGGGGCGTCGTTTCAGATCGGCGATCACCGCGGCCATCGCGCTGTCGACTTGCCGGAGCTCCGCGCGCATTTCAAGCGCGGCTCGCGAGGCCGGTGTCGCGATCGGCGCGACCGGGCGGGCTGCGCCCGACACGCCGATCGCACCCGCGGTCGCGGCTGAATCGGTTCCCCTATCCATCGCGGGCGACGCCACCGCTCCAGTATCCGTCACGACGGCCGCAGCCGAATCCGACGTCGTGCGCGTGAGAGCCATCATCAGCGCGTTCGCCTCGCCGCGCACTTGCGTCGCCTCGGCGAGCAGCGCGGCGACGGCGCGTGCGAGCGCCGAGTCGGAACGTGCCCGGCCCACGGTGCCGATCGGCTCTCGTGTGGCAGTGACGAGGGAGTCGAACCGGGCCGAGATACCCGCCGCGCGCCGGCGGATCTGCGTGTCGGCCATGAGCAGCCCGACGCTTCCCGTCTCGCTGCCCGTGAGTCTCTCCATCGACCGCACCAAGTCGCCCACCGGCCCCGAAAGACGACCGTCGCCGGCGCCGCCAAGCAGCGACGACACGGTCGACCGCGTGCGTCCGACGCCGGCGGCGACCGAGCGCAGGTCGGCCAGCACGACACGAGCATCGGCGAGTCCGCCGCGGATGTCGGTCTGCAACTGGTCCGGATCGAGCCGCGCGAGCGCTACTACGGTGTCGCCTGACGTGACCGCAGCCGCGACCCGGGACCCGCCGTTGATGTAGACCACGGGCGCGCCGAGCAGGCTGCCACCGCTGCGAAGTTGCGCGGTCGCGTCGCGCCGGATGTAGGGGCGGGCGCGCTCCCACAGTTTGAGGCGGAGCAGCACGTGGGCCGTGGTGTCGTCGGCAGGCGGCCGGAACGTGATCTCCTCGACGATGCCGACCTTCTCGCCCAACAGCCAGACCTCGCTGTTGGGAATGATGAGCCGCGCGTCGGAAAAGGCCGCATACAGAATGAAGCTATCGCCCCGGACGGCACCCACCCTCGCAAAGAGCAGCACCCCCAACGCCACGGCCACCACCGCGCCAAGGAAGGTTCCTCCCAGGATCAGATTTCGCCACTTCAGTTGTCGTGGAGCCATCGGGAGCGTTCGGGCGGAGGGGCGGGGCGACTGACGAGGCAGGCGCGACGATGATCGGCGACACGACCGTCGAGGAATTGCCGGTGAGCGCCATGCGAATGATACGGCGGCTGCACGAGCCGCGCGTGATGTCCGGTTGACTCGGAGAGCGTGGCGCCCTCGCGCCGGGGCGATGCTAAATTGCCGTCACCGGCCCCGGTTGCGTCACGACGGGGCAGATTCCGCGCCATCCCCGCCCATGTCGGATTCCCCCGCCTTCGTCTCCGTCGACTGGCTCCACGGCCACCTCGACGATCCCGCGCTTCGCCTGCTCGACCTCTCCTGGTATCTCCCCCAGATGAGTCGCGACGCACGCGCGGAGTATCTCGCGGCCCATCTTCCCGGGGCGGTGTTCGCCGACCTCGAAGCGTTGTGCGATCCGGACAGTCCGCTCCCTCATACTCTCCCGACCACGGACCGATTCGCCGCGGTGGCCGGGCGGGAGCTGGGGGTTGGAGCGGACACGCATGTCGTGATCTACGACGGTTCCGGCGTGAACCTCAGCGCCGCCCGCGGCTGGTGGACGTTTCGGGTCTTCGGCCATGATCGCGTGTCGGTGCTCGACGGGGGGATTGGTGCGTGGCGCGCAGCCGGCCATCCGGTCGAGTCTGGGGCGGTGATTCCGGCCCCGGCGCGCTTTCCCGATCGCGGCCGCCGCGACGATCTCGTGCGGCAGCTCGACGAGGTCCGGGTACTCGCGGCGCCCGCCACGCCCGCGGACGCGTCCGCCGAGGCCGCGTTCGCCGAGGCCGCGTCCGAGGTCCCGCTGCTAGTCGACGTTCGCGCCGCCGCGCGCTTTCGGGGCGAGGTGCCCGAACCGCGCGAGGGGGTGCGCGCCGGACACATTCCGGGCAGCGTGAACCTGCCGTTCACGGAGCTGGTGGATTCGGCCACCGGACTGACACGGCAGGGCTCCGCGCTCATCCAGCTCTTGCGGGATGCGGGCATCGACCCGGCGCGTCCGGTGGTAGCCACCTGCGGCTCGGGCGTGACGGCCTGTACCCTCGCCCTCGCGCTCCACACCCTCGGTCGTCCCGACGCGGCCGTCTATGATGGCAGCTGGACCGAGTGGGGCGGGCGGCGCGATACGCCGGTCGGGTAGGGGCGGCGATCGGCCACCGGCTATCGAAAACCGGCTATGGGCTATGGGCTATGGCCACGGCCCTTTTCCCAGCGCCGAGTAAGAAGGCCGTTCGGCGGCGGCCTGAACGCCGGAACGCGTCCCGTGCTGGGGAGCACGGGACGCGTTCGCAGTGCGCACGACAGGATTCGAACCTGTGACCTTCGGCTCCGGAGGCCGACGCTCTATCCAGCTGAGCTACGCGCGCAGAACGGAGAAGCTAACCACGCGGGGAGACGGAGGGAAGGTGGATCCGGCGTGAGGGCGGTCGCACGCGACGGCCCCCACGCGCCGATCACACCTGCTCGCTGAGCTCCGATTCGCGCAGCGCGACCGGCTTGGCTCCCGACGAGCGCATCTTGATGTTGAGCATCTCGATGAGCACCGAGAACGCCATGGCGAAATAGGTGTATCCCTTCGGGATGTGCTGGCCGAAACCTTCCGCGACGAGGTTCGTTCCGATGAGCACGAGGAACGACAGCGCGAGCATCTTTACCGTCGGGTGCCGGTCCACGAAGTTGGAGATCGGATTGACGGCGACGAGCATGAAGGTCAGGGCGATGATGTTCGCGATCACCATGATCGAGATCTGATCGACCATACCGATGGCCGTGATCACCGAGTCGATGGAGAAGACGATGTCGATCACCATGATCTGCGCGATCACGGCGGCCATTGTCGTCGTGGCGCGCTGGCGGGTGGACGCGGGCTTGTCCTCCCCCTCGAGCTTGTGATGGATTTCGTAGGTGGCCTTGGCGATCAGGAAGAGTCCACCGGCAATCAGGATCAGTCCCCGCCCCGTCACGTCGAAGCCGAGCACGGTGACGAGCGGGGTCGTCAGGCTCGCGATCCACGCAATGCTGAAGAGCAACCCGAGCCGGCTGACGAACGCCCCCAACAATCCAAGACGCCGCGCGCGGGGCTGCTGCTCCGCCGGAAGGCGTGAGGCGAGGATCGAGATGAAGATGATGTTGTCGATGCCGAGGACGACCTCGAGAATCGTCAGGGTAAGCAGCCCGATCCACGCGTTTGGATCTGCCAACCATTCCATGCGACCGTACTCCTGGGCGAGCGGGGATGCGCGGCAGGGCCGGGACGGGTGCGTCCGGGCGATGCACGCGGCGAGAGAAGCTTATGCACCTCCTGCACCAACGGACAGGCGCCCGACACCCGCCCGTCCGGCGCTCGTCCTGCTCATCGGGGCGCTCGCCGCGATCGGTTGCGCGACGCCACGCGCCGGCGAAGCGTCGGCCCAGTCGGGCGGACCCGAGCACGCTCCCGGCGTGGCCGTCGAGGCGACCCGGCCGACCGCCCGCAGCATCGACAGTCTCCTGGCGCTCGCGACGTTCGACTCCGCCTGGGCGCGCATCAACGCCACCTACTACGACTCGACCTTCCGCGGCATCGACTGGGCGGGAATCCGCGCCGAGTTGCGGCCGCGAGCGGCCGCCGCATCAGACATTGGCGTGTTGCGGGGCGTGATCCGGGAGATGATGGGGCGGCTGGGTGAAAGCCACTTCACGCTCATCCCCGCGGAGCGGGCCACCACGGTCTCGGGCGAAACGGTCGCCCCCTCGGCCCGCGGCGCCGGTGACGCCGGCCTGACGCTTGGACTCGGCGAGGGGCGGGTGCTCGTGGCGCGCGTCGAGAGCGCGTCCCCTGCGTGGGCCGCCGGCGTCCGGCCCGGGTGGACGGTCGAGGCGATCGATGGCGACTCGGTCGCGGCCGCACTGCGCGAGTACGCGGCGCTCACGGCGAACGAGCAGCGCCTCGCCCTGCCGGGGCTGGTCGGCCGGCTTGAAGTGCAGCTCGAAGGCCCCATCGGGGAGTCGGTGCCGGTGGCGTTTCGTGACGCCGAGGATCGGCCCGTGACCCGTGCGCTCGCGCGGCGGGCAGCGGCGGGCCGGCCGGTGGCGTTCGGCAACCTGCCGCCGATCCGGGCGAGCGTGGAGCGCGAGCGGGTCGCGGTGGCGGGAGGCGGGTGTGTGGGAGTGGTGCGCTTCTCCATCTGGCTCCCGGCCATCCTCCCCGCGCTGGATTCGGCGCTCACCGCCGTGCGCGACTGCCGGGGGCTCGTGATCGACCTGCGCGGCAACCCCGGCGGACTCGGCGCGATGGCGCCCGGGCTCGGCGGCTATCTGCTGGACAGCGCGGTGTCGCTGGGAACGATGCGCATGCGCTCGGGCGAGCTGCGCTTCGTCGTGAATCCTCGCTACAGCACCGCGACCGGTCAGCCGATGCGACCGTTCGCCGGACGGGTCGCGCTGGTCGTCGACGAACGGTCCGCCAGCACCTCGGAGATCTTCGCCGCCGGACTGCAGGTGATCGGGCGGGCACGCGTGTTCGGCCGCACGACGGCGGGCCAGGCGCTGCCGGCCTACACTACCCGCCTGCCGAACGGCGACGTGCTGCTCCACGCCTTCGCCGATCTGACCGGCCCCGACGGTACACGCATCGAGGCGCGCGGGGTCGTCCCGGACGAGCGCGTCCCGCTCGAGCGATCGACGCTGCGGGCGGAGGGCGATCCACCATTGGCCCGCGCGGTCACGTGGGTGGGGGTGGGCGGGGGCTCGCGGTAGTCGCCCGGCGGTCGCGCGGCAGTCGCGCGGAGTGGGGCTGAGTGGGGCTGAGTGGGGCTGCGAATTCGAGCGGTCGAAACGGGAAAGGCGGAACCTGTCAGCGTCGACAGGTTCCGCCTTTGATCTATCGGGGAGACAGGATTTGAACCTGCGACCCCACGCTCCCGAAGCGTGTGCTCTACCGGGCTGAGCTACTCCCCGTCGGTAAAAACGGCGCCGACGTCTGCCGACGGAACGAGCCCGGCGGCAGGCCGAAGAGTCTAGCGTCGACCAGTTACCCACGCAAGCGCACGCGGCCCGATTTTCGCACGTCCGACGCGGTGGGTTCACGGGGAAACGCAAACGGCCTCCCCGGGTGGGGAGGCCGTCAGAACGCGCCCATGAGGACTCGAACCTCAAACCTTCTGATCCGTAGTCAGATGCTCTATCCAATTGAGCTACGGGCGCTCGCGATTGATCACGATATCACTGTCCGGCTCGATCAGCGATCACGGCTGGAACGTAGCCCGCCCTGGCAGCTCAGTCAAGCTGGTCCGGCGTCTCGACTCGCGACAGCGTGGGTACAGCGTCGTGCAGACACGAAACCCGGCAGCGTCACCGGGATGGGCGGTACAAGATTCGAACTTGTGACCTCTACGATGTCAACGTAGCGCTCTAACCAACTGAGCTAACCGCCCGTGACGAGGAGACGGATGCACACCGGGGAACGAACAACCGCTGTCTACCCCCGGCACCCGTGCGACCGATCCTCAAGCGGGAAACGGGACTCGAACCCGCGACCCCAACCTTGGCAAGGTTGTGCTCTACCAACTGAGCTATTCCCGCGAAATCGCCCCGGAGCACTTGCCCCGGGGCGGGGTCCCACCGGCCGTCGAGACGACCAGTGGAGGCGAGGGGAATCGAACCCCTGACCTCTTGAATGCCATTCAAGCGCTCTCCCAACTGAGCTACGCCCCCGGAGCGGCTGCATCCGTTGCCGAATCAACCGTTCAGGAAACTCAAATCTTAGGCAGGGGTATGGTCGATGTCAAGCGAGGTCCTCTGGCGTAATCCTCGCACGCCAGTATTTTGCGAGACTTTGATTGAGGTGCCCATCGCGTCCCCGTACCGACCCATCGCGGCGGTCAGGACGCATCCGTGTCGGCGTTCCGACGCGCCTCGCCGAATCGTTCGATCGTACCACGGGCGTCGCTCTCGCGGGCGCCGTTCCGCACGACCCCATCGTACCATGGGCTGCGCCACTGCCTGCCGCACCGTTCACTCCGTCGAACCGTGCCGCTGGCGGTCGCCGGCCTGAGGGACCACCGCAGTTCTGATCTCCGCAGCCGGTTCCGGCTGCGTCGACATAGACCTTTCGTCGCCGCATCCTCGAGGACGACGCCCCATGACCGAAGTGAAGAAGCGCCGCCGCCGTGCCGCCCCCGCCGGGATCGCTCCCAGCGAGCCCGAGCGCGACATTCTGGACCAGTACCTGTACGAGGTCAGCACCTACCCGCTGCTCAAGGGCACCGAGGAGATCGACCTCGCGCGGAAGATCCGCGCCGGTGATCCGGATGCGCTGCAGGAGCTCGTGAAGCGGAATCTGCGCTTTGTGATTTCGGTGGCCAAGAAATATCAGAATCGCGGGCTCCCGCTGATCGATCTCATCGGGGAGGGGAACGTCGGCCTGCTCACGGCGGCGCGGAAGTTCGATCCCGATCAGGGGGTGAAGTTCATCTCGTACGCGGTTTGGTGGATTCGGCAGGCCATCCTCTCGTCGCTCGCGCGGCAGGGGCGTACGGTGCGCGTCCCGCTCAATCGCACGGCCGATCTGTCGCGCATCATCAAGGCGTCGGAGATCCTGCGGCAGAAGCTCCGCCGCGAGCCGAGCCCCGAGGAGCTGTCACAGCTCACCGGCCTCTCGGTCGACGTCGTGCAGTCGCTGGCCGCGCTCAACACGGGCGACGTCCGACTCGATGCGCCGATGGATCCCGACGGCGACCGGTCGCTGATCGAGCGGTTCGTCGCCGACGAGATGCCGGACACCGAGGAAGAGGCGATGAACCGCTTCCTCACCGACGAGATCGAGACTGCGCTCAGCACTCTGCCGCCGCGCGACGCCAAGGTGCTGCGCCTCTATTTTGGCCTCGAAGGGGGGCGGGAGCACACGCTCGAGGAGATCGGGTCGATGCTGGGCGTGACGCGTGAGCGGGTGCGCCAGCTGCGTGATCGCGCCCTCAAGCGGCTGCGTGAAGGCGACGTCGGTCGCGCGCTGGGGTCGTTCGCGGCGTAGCTGACCGGCGGGGCGAAGGTCGATGTGAGACGCCCTCGGGGCGTCCCGCATCGACCTTCGCTCACGTCCACCCTCACCGTCCGCACACTGGCCGGCCTGAAGTGAAGGGTGGACGCGGGCCTGCCGACGCATTCATTTGGTCCGGGAGCCGAGCCCGGCGTCTGGTCCTGCCGTTCCCCATGCAATCCCCGCCATGTCCATCGTGCTCCGCGACGTTCACAAGGCCTTCGGCGAGAAGCGCGTGCTCGAGGGCTTCACGCTCGACGTGGAGGAGGGGCAGACGATGGTCATCATCGGCTACTCCGGCACGGGGAAGTCGGTCGCGATCAAACACATCGTCGGCCTGCTCGCACCGGATCGCGGCCTCGTGACGGTTGATGGGCTCGAGGTCGCCACGCTCCCACGCAAGGAGCTGTACGCGCTCCGCGCTCGCATCGGCTATGTCTTTCAGTTCGCCGCCCTGTTCGACTCGATGACCATTGGCGAGAACGTCGCGATGGGGCTGCGAAAGCAGGGCGAGCGCGACGAGCGGGTGATCCGCGACCGGGTCCACGAAGCGCTGGAACTGGTCGATCTGCCTGACGCGGCGGCGCAATTTCCCGCCGAGCTCTCGGGCGGGATGCGCAAGCGGGCCGGGATCGCCCGCTCGATCGCGCTGCGTCCGAAGTACATCCTCTACGACGAACCGACCACCGGTCTCGACCCGGTGACCAGCGCGACGATGGATCAGCTCATGCTGCGCATGCGCGAGCAGCTCGGCGTGACGAGTATCGTGATCACCCACGACATGCGCTCGGCCTACACCGTGGGGACGCGCATCGCGATGCTCTACGAGGGACGCGTGAGGCAGGAGGGGACCGTCGACGAGATCCGCCACACGACGGACCCTATCGTGCGCCAGTTCATCGAGGGCCGGGCGCTGGTCGAGGACGTCGCGTGAGGCGGCCGGGCCCCGGCGCGGGATTCGTCTGGTGATGACGACCGAGCCGGTGCACGAAGTGTCGGCCGGCGGCGTCGTCGTTCGGCAGGACGGCGATGCCACGCGCGTGCTGTTGATCCGCGACAGCTATCGCAACTGGGGTTTTCCCAAGGGGCACCTCGAGGCCGGGGAACGCTCCGACGCCGCGGCGTTGCGGGAGGTTGCCGAGGAGACCGGGCTCCGCCAACTGGAGCTGGTGGCCGAACTGTCGGCAATCGACTGGCACTTCCGGTTCCGCGGCCGCCTGATCCACAAGGTGTGCCACTTTTTCCTCATGCGGACGACCGAGCGCCAGACGACGCCGCAGGCGGCCGAGGGAATCACCGCCTGTCGCTGGTCGACGTTTGCGGAAGCCGAGCGGCTGATCTCCTACGACAATGCGCGCGAGGTGCTCCGGCGCGCCCGCGCCCTACTCGGCGACCGGAGCGAGCGCGCGCCGGCGATGGGCGTCGCGCACTGGCCTGCGGAAGCCAGCCCGCGTGTGGCCGACTCCGCTCATGGCGTGGACGGGCCATCGTCGTGACCGAGCACGACGATCAGGATGTCGCGCGGGCCGCGCGACCCGCGCGGACGTCGGCGGCGCGTCAGGCGGGCGCGCCGCTGCTGCTGCTGGCGGCGGTCCGCGTGCGAGAGCGCACGCGCGCCACGTTGCGCACCGCGTTCCCGCGGCGGCGCGCGCGAACCGCCGTGGTGCGTTCCGGCGAGGAGCTGCGGACGCTCGTGCGGACCGAGCTGGTCGATGGGGTGATCCTCGACCTCGGCAGCGGCCACGAGGCGGCGTGGGAGGCGGCGGCGCTCGCCCGCGACTTTCCGGCGATCCCGTTCGTCGGCGTGGCGTCAGGCCGCGCGGCCGACGGTTCGTCGATCGCGCGTGCGGCCTCGCTCGAACTGGCCGATGTATTGATCGACGGGGTCGACGACGCAGCCGTGCGCGCGCTCGTGACGCCGCTTCTGTTCACGAGCCGGTTTGCGGCGGCACTGGCAGACCCGCCAGTGGCGCTCTGCCTGACGTCGCCGCTGCAGCGGGCCGTCTGGCACGAGCTCGTCCGTCGCGGCGGGCGGTCGGTGCGGACCGAGGCGCTGGCGGCCGAGTTGAAGGTCACGCGCGAGCATCTGAGCCGGCGGTTCGGTGAGGGCGGTGCGCCTACGCTCAAGCGGACGATCGACTTCGTGCGCGTCCTCGCCGCCGCCGAACTGGCCAAGAATCCGGGCTACGACGTCGGCGCGGTCGCGACCGTCCTCGGCTTCGCCTCCTCGTCGCACCTGTCCAGCACGGCGCGGCGGGTGGTCGAGACGCGGCCGTCGGCGTTGGCGCGCCTGCGGGCGGCCGATCTGGTCGCCCGATTCGTCGAGACGGGCGGGCGCACGGCGTAAGCCTCGACCTGGACGGCTCGGCAAGCGCGCGGGCGGGCGACGGTACCTCTCCCGGGCGCGGGGTTGCCGTGGGAGCTTCCGCGGGGGGCAGTCGTTCGGGTAGTTTGTGGTGCTATTCTCACGCCTTGCCCGCGCCGCCGGCTTGTGATAATTTTCACAAGCTGGACGCAACTGTGCAGCGTCCGTTCTTTCCGCACCCTTCCCGACCATGGCATCCCAAACATCTCTCCGCCCGGGCGAAATCAAGGACATCCTGATCCGCGAGATCGAGGCGGCTGATCTTCCCACGCTCGATGTCGAGGAAGTCGGCACCGTGCTCGAGGTGAAGGACGGCATCGCCCGCATCTATGGCCTCGGCAATGCCATGGCCGGCGAGATGCTCGCGATCACGTCGTCCGAGACGGGGAACGTCGTCACGGGATTGGCGCTCAACCTCGAAGAAGACAACATCGGCGCCGTCATCCTCGGTGACTTCCTCCAGCTCAAGGAGGGCGACGACGTTCGGCGCACCGGCCGCGTGCTCGAGGTGCCCGCCGGACCCGCGCTCATCGGCCGCGTCGTCGATCCGCTCGGCCGTCCGCTCGACGACGGCCCGGAGATCATCGCGACGGTCATGCGAAAGGTCGAGTCACCGGCGCCCGGCATCATCGTCAGGCAGCCGGTGAAGGAGCCGCTCCAGACGGGCATCAAGGCGATCGACGCGATGATCCCGATCGGCCGCGGCCAGCGCGAGCTGATTATCGGCGATCGCGGCACCGGCAAGACGGCGATCGCGATCGACACGATCATCAACCAGAGGGGGAAGGGCGTCATCTGCGTCTACGTGGCCATCGGCCAGAAGGCGTCGACGGTGGCGTCCGTGGTCGAGCGGCTGCGCAAGGCCGGCGCGATGGAATACACGATCGTCGTCGTCGCGACGGCGGCCGACCCCGCGCCGATGCAGTACATCGCTCCCTACTCCGGTTGCGCGTTCGCCGAGTACTTCATGTATCACGAAGGGCAGCCGACGCTGTGTGTCTACGACGATCTGTCGAAGCAGGCGGCCGCCTATCGTCAGCTCTCGCTCGTGTTGCGCCGCCCGCCGGGTCGTGAGGCATACCCGGGCGACGTGTTCTATCTCCACTCACGCCTACTCGAGCGCGCGGCCAAGCTGCGCGAGGACGATGCGGTCGTCGACGGCACCGTGATCTTCAAGCCGGGCGGCTCGCTGACGGCGCTGCCGATCATCGAAACGCAGGCTGGCGACGTGTCGGCTTACATCCCGACCAACGTCATCTCGATCACCGACGGGCAGATCTTCCTTGAAGCCGATCTGTTCTACGCCGGTGTGCGGCCCGCCGTGAACGTCGGCATCTCGGTGTCGCGCGTGGGTGGCGCGGCGCAGACGAAGGCGATGAAGTCGGTCGCCGGTCGCCTCCGCCTGGATCTGGCGCAGTATCGCGAACTGGAGGCGTTCTCCGCCTTCGCTTCCGATCTCGACGCGACGACCAAGCGCCAGCTCGATCGTGGCGCCAAGACGGTCGAGGTGCTCAAGCAGCCGCAGTACACGCCGATGTCGGTCGATCAGCAGGTGACGATCCTCTACGCCGTGACGAACGGCTTCATGGACGACGTGCCGCTCAACCGCGCGCGCGAATTCGAGTCGAAGTTCCATGTCTTCATGGAAGAGCAGTATCCGCAGGTCGGGCAGGCGATCGGCAACGAGCGCGCCGTGAGCAAGGACACGGAAGTCGAGCTGAAGCGCGGGATCGAGGCGTTCAAGAAGGTGTTCCTCAGCAATGGCTAAAGGCCGCGAGCTCAAGGGACGCATCAAGTCCGTCGAGAACACGAAGAAGATCACGCGGACGATGGAGATGGTCGCCACGTCCAAGCTCAAGCGCGCCAACGATCGCGTCATCGCAGCGCGGCCGTTCGCGGCCGCGCTGCGGGACGTGATCTCGAATCTCTACTCGCCCGAACTGGCGGAGCGCTTTCCGCTGCTCCGCCAGCCCGAGCAGGAGGGGCGGGCGGCGCTGCTGCTGCTCACCTCCAACCGCGGCCTCGCGGGTGCGTTCAACGCGAATCTGATTCGTGAGGCGCGCACGCTGCTGACGCGGCTCGAGACGCAGGGCACGCAGGTCGACCTCCACATCGTCGGCAAGAAGGGCGCGGGCTACTTCCGCTATCTCGGCCGCGCAATGGCGTCGAACGTCCTCGACATCACGGATCGGCCGACAGCGGCCGATGCGGCGCGACTTGTCGACACGTTGATGGCGGACTTCATCGCCGGGCGGTTGGACTCCGTCTACGTGGTGACGGCGAAGTTCAACTCCGCCCTCAGCACGCCGCCGACGAGCGAGCAGGTGTTGCCCGTGCGTCCGCCGACGCGCACCGGGCCACAGCCCGACTATCTGCTCTTTCCCGACGCGGAGACGATTCTCGACGAGCTGTTGCCGTCGTACGTCCGCAATCAGGTGTACAAGGCGCTCGTCGAGACGGCGGCGGGCGAGCAGGGGGCCCGCCGGACGGCGATGAAGAGCGCCACCGACAACGCCACCGAGATGCTGGGGATCCTGAAGCGCGACTTCAACCGCGCGCGCCAGGCACAGATCACCCAGGAAATCGCCGAGATCGTCGGCGGCGCGTCGGCCCTCGAATAATCCAGGTCGCTGCGCGCCGCGGGCCATCCGCCTGACGCGCGACCAGCTGCTCTCCTAAAGAACGCTCGACACCGCTTCTCCTCCAGTCCCAGAGCAATGGCTACCGCTACTCCCGTGCAGGCCGTCGGCAAGGTCATCCAGGTCATCGGACCGGTGCTCGACGTCGAGTTCCAGACGGATCATCTGCCTGAACTGTTCAACGCGATCGAGATCGATGCGCTGACCTCGACGGGCCAGCGCGTGCGCGTCGTCGCCGAGGTCCAGCAGCACATCGGCCGCAATCAGGTCCGCGCGGTCGCCATGTCGTCCACGGACGCCGTGGTGCGCGGGATGGAAGCCGTCGACACCGGCTCGGCGATCACGGTGCCCGTGGGTAACGCGGCGCTTGGGCGGATCCTGAACGTGCTCGGTCAGCCGATCGACGGTGGCGCGCCGATTCCGAAGGATGCGCTGCGCTGGCCGATCCACCGGAAGAGCCCCGATTTCGTCACGCTCGAGCCGAAGACGGAGATCTTCGAGACCGGGATCAAGGTCATCGATCTCATCGCCCCGTTCGTGAAGGGTGGAAAGATCGGTCTGTTCGGCGGCGCCGGCGTGGGTAAGACGGTCATCATTCAGGAGCTCATCAACAACGTCGCCAAGGGACACGGCGGCAAGTCGGTGTTCTGCGGCGTGGGTGAGCGGACGCGTGAGGGGAACGATCTCTACCTCGAGATGCAGGAGTCGGGCGTCATCGACTCGTGCGCGCTGATCTTCGGACAGATGAATGAGCCGCCGGGTGCGCGCATGCGCGTCGGGCTCACGGGGCTGACGGTGGCCGAGTACTTCCGCGACGTGGATCACGCGGACGTGCTGGTGTTCATCGACAACATCTTCCGGTTCACGCAGGCGGGTTCGGAAGTGTCGGCGCTACTCGGCCGCATGCCGAGCGCCGTGGGTTACCAGCCGACGTTGGCGACCGAGATGGGCGAGCTACAGGAGCGCATTACCTCGACACGCGACGGCTCGATCACCTCGGTGCAGGCCATCTATGTGCCGGCCGACGACATCACCGATCCCGCGCCGGCGACGGCGTTCGCGCACCTCGACGCGACGGTCGTTCTGTCGCGCGCAATCACGGAGCTCGGCATCTACCCGGCGGTGGATCCGCTGGCCTCGACGTCGCGTATTCTCGACGCGCAGTTCATCGGCGAGCGGCACTACAGTGTAGCGACGGCGGTGCAGCGCATGCTGCAGCGATACAAGGAGCTGCAGGACATCATCGCGATTCTCGGCATGGACGAGCTGTCGGAAGAGGACAAGCTCGTCGTGGGCCGGGCGCGCCGCCTGCAGCGGTTCATGTCGCAACCGTTCGCGGTGGCCGAGCAGTTTACGGGCATCACCGGGAAGTACGTGAAGCTCGACGAGACGATCAGTTCGTTCGAGCGCGTCGTCGCGGGCGAATTCGACCAGTATCCGGAGCAGGCCTTCTTCATGTGCGGTGGCGTCGACGACGTGGTCGCCAACGCCGAGCGCCTGGCGAAGGGCTGACCCGGCGATGCTGACGGTAACGGTGATCTCACCCGAGCGAATCCTGTTCGAGGGCGAAGCCGACGCGGTAGTCGCGCCGGCATTCGATGGCGAGGTCGGTGTGATGACCGATCACGCCCCGATGTTGACGCTGCTGGGCAGCGGCGAGCTCCGATTGAACGTGCGGGGGGCGATGACGCGGTTCACGGTGCAGGGCGGCTTCATGCAGGTCGTCGACAACACGGTCCGGGTGGTGACGGAGTCGGCGACGCCGCTCTGAGCGGCACCGGCGGGCGGCCCCTGCCGGGCGACCCATCTATACAAGAGAGTAGGCCAGGGGACCGATCGCTCGCGATCGGTCCCCTTTTCTTTCGGCGGATGCCGGAGCGTTGGCCGCGGGCGGGAGCATCGCCGGATGCCACCGCTGGTGAAACAAATGGCGCGCGGTCAGGCGATCCGATGGGGCAGGCACCGTGCGCCGCGCCGGCCGTAGTCGCGCTGCGACGGCTGTGGGCGTGCGTGCGGAAGCGGATACGCGTCAGCAAGTTACCTCAAATAGGCCGGTCGACGGCCGCATGGAGCTCGGGGGGTGGTCCCGGCCCTTCACTGTTTCGCCGACGTTTCGGTCGGACCCAGCGGATGGGGTGACCCGCCGTGTCGGCGGGACGAAACGCGGTGAAACCTTTTCGGACCGTGCTCGTTGGGATCCGATTTTGGCTATTGCGTTACCAATCGGTGACCGATACCATAGCCCACGCCTCCGCCCGCTGAACTCCTGTTCAGCTGGCGTAGGGGCGTGTATCCCGTCGAGCGGTCCGGCAGCAGTGCCGACCGTGCATCGACGGTTCGACTCGTGATGGTGGCGAGCGATCCGTCCACGACTCGTTTCACAGGAGGCCGGTTGAACCAGACGTCATTCGTCAGACAGCCAACCCCACGGTCACCGCAGGGCGGTGGCGCATGGGACGATTCACAGTCCAGCGAGAGAGTGAGAAACCGATCATGATACGTTCTCTACGTGGGCCGCAGGCGCTCTTCGTTCTCGCACTGTCCGTGGGGACAGCGGCGCAGGCGCAGGCTCAGGCGGTGATCAACGGTCGCGTGATGACCGAGGCGGGCCAGCCGTTGCAGGGGGCCAACGTGTACATCACCGAGCTGAATGTCTCGGTGGGAACCAACCAGACGGGCAACTACACCATCACCATCCCGGCTGCGCGGGCCACGGGCCAGGCGGCCGTGCTGCGCGTGCGGTCGGTGGGCTACGCGCCGATGACGCGCGACATCCGAGTGACGGGCACGCAGACGGTGAACTTCGACCTTCGGCGCGACGTCACCCGCCTGAGCGACGTGGTGGTCACCGGTGTGTCGGCCGCGACCGAGCAGATCAAGGTGCCGTTCGCCGTCGCGCGCGTCGATTCGACGCAGATGCCCGTGACCGGTGGCAACGCCCTGACGCAACTTCAGGGTAAAATTCCAGGGGCGAACATCGTGTCCGCCTCTGGCCGTCCTGGAGCTGCGCCCTCCGTGGTGCTCCGTGGTCCGACCTCGATCAATGCTTCGGGACGTGATCAGGGACCGCTCTACATCGTCGACGGCGTGCTCCTCAACGGTTCGACGCCCGATCTCAACCCGAACGACATCGAGAGCATCGAAGTCGTGAAGGGTGCGGCGGCCGCCTCACTCTACGGCGCACGTGCCGGTGGCGGTGTCATCAACATCACGACCAAGTCTGGTGCCGCGAACGACGGCGTGAAGTTCGGCTTCCGCACGGAAATCGGCCGCAACGACATCCCGTCGCAGTTCAGCCTCGCCGAGCAGACGGCCGTTGCGTTCGATCCAACGGGGATGACCTACTGTGCCAATGTCGCGTCGGGCGCCTCACCGTGCGCGCGCTTCATCGACATGGACACGGAGCGCTTCCGCATCAACAACGTCGCCACGCCGCATGCATCGGCGCCGCAGGCGTTCATGAACGATGGGGGCATCGGGGCCAACCTGGGCCGCTATCGTCTGCTCAACCTGTACCAGTCGACGCCCTTCCCGACGACCTACAATCAGGTCGATCAGGCAACTAAGGCTGATCTCTGGACGAACGCCAACGCCGACGTGACCGGCCGGGTTGGTAACACCGGTTTCTTCGCCAGCCTGGGCTACTCAAAGCAGTCAGGTGCCTTCGAGTACCTCGAAGGCTACCAGCGGACGACGGCGCGCCTCAACCTCGACCAGACGTTCGGGGACCGGCTGACGCTTCAGGCAAACACGTTCTATTCCGTGCAGGATGAGGATGGCGGCGTACAGGATGGTGGTACGGCGTTCTTCCGTCTCTCCCGCCAGCCTGCCTTTGTCAATCAGTCGACGCGCGACTCGCAGGGTCGGCTGTACGTTCGCTCGAACCCGCTCAACCAGGGTTCGCAGAACGACAATCCGCTTCGTTGGCTCGAGCAGTACAGGAATGAAAGCGAGGGGACGCGCTTCCTCGGTAGCGCGCGGTTGAACTATGACGTGACCGAATGGCTCGACTTCTCGGGTGACTTTGCCTACGACCGCGGAACCAGCCTCTCGTATCAGTTGCAGGACCGCGGATGGCGGACCACGCAGGCGAATCCCGCGGCCGCGGTCGGCTATATCCGTAACGACGCGGCCGATAGCCGCTCGCTCAACACGAGTTTCGGCGCCGTCGCGACGCCGCAGTTGATCGACAACCTCGCCACGACGTTCAGCGCGCGCGTGCAGTAC
>JBBQHX010000029.1:0-21840 GCA_038324385.1 Gemmatimonadales bacterium
GGCGACGGCTGACGAGATCAAGAAGCAGTATCGCCGGCTGGCGAAGCAGTACCACCCGGATGCGAACCAGAGCGAGCCCAAGGCCGCGGAGAAGTTCAAGGACATCTCCGAAGCGTATGGCGTGCTCGGCGACACCGAGAAGCGCAAGCAGTATGACGACATGCGCCGCCTCGGCGCGTTCGGCGGGATCGGAGGCTTCGGTGGCGGGCAGCGGTCGGCCGGGCGGCCAGGCGCGCGCCCGGGGGCGGCAGGCGCCCCGGATTTCAAGTTCGAGGACTTCGACATCGGCGGGATCGGCGGACTCGGCGATCTCTTCTCGACGATGTTCGGTGGCGGTGCTCGCGGTGCGGGGGCTCGTCGTCAGGCAGCGGAACAGGGGCAGACCGTCGAGACCACGCTCGAGATCCCGTTCCGCGTCGCCGCCCGCGGTGGCAAGGTGCCGATCGAGCTCGAGGTGAACGAGGAGTGCGCTACCTGCCGCGGCTCGGGCGGGGCACCGGGAAGCACGCTGCGCACCTGCCCCGAATGCAGTGGACGGGGAACGATCTCGTTCGGTCAGGGCGGATTCGCCGTCAACCGCCCCTGTCCGATGTGCCTCGGTCGCGGGCAGATTCCCTCTGAGCGGTGCCCCACCTGCAATGGCGCGGGCGAGCTACGCACGCGCAAGAAGGTGCTCATCACGGTGCCGCCGGGCGTCGATAGCGGCTCCAAGATTCGCCTGAAGGGGCAGGGCGGCCGCGGCCAGGCCGGTGGCCCGCCGGGCGATCTCGTGATCACCTTCGAGGTGAAGGCCGACCGCTTCTACACGCGCGACGGCCTCGATGTGATCGCGAAGATCCCGCTCAACGTCGCCCAGGCCACGCTCGGTACCCGCATCAGCGTCCGCACTCTCGAGAGGAAGAAGGTCGCGCTGCGCATTCCGCCCGGCACGTCGTCAGGCAAGCGGTTTCGCGTGCGCGGGCAGGGGATCGAAAAGGAGGGGCAGTCGGGGGATCTCATCGTCGAGGTGACGATCCGCGTACCCGATGCGCTCAGCGAGGAGCAGCAGCGACTGATGCGCGAATTTGCCGCGGCGGGCGAGATGAAGTTCTGATCGTCTGGCGGTGCGACAACCGGGCTCGCCAGTGCGCGACCGGATCGCGCCGCCCCCCCGCTCGCTAGGCGACGACGCGCAGGGCGCGACGCCCGCGTTCGATGACACCGCCGCCGACAATCAGGTCGCCGAGGTAGACCACCATCGATTGGCCGGGTGCGATCGCCGCGACGGGCTCGTCCAGTGCGAGTTCAATCTCGTCGTGATCGGCGCGTACGATCTCGGCGGGAACGGCGGGCGAGCGGTGACGGATCTGCACCGAGACGGCGGAGCCGACCGGCAGCGGATCGACGAGCCAGTTGAATTCACGCGCGATGACGCCGCGGCCGAGAAGTGCCTCACGCGGGCCGATGACCACTGCGCGCGATTCGGGGCGAATGGCGACGACGAACATCGGCTCGGGGAAGCCACCCGGCAGGCCTCGACGCTGGCCGATCGTGTAGCGCGCGTACCCGGTATGCTCACCCACCTGCCGGCCATCGATGGCGACGATCGGCCCGCGCTGGAGGGCGGGGGCGTCGGCACCCAGTCGTGCGGCGATGATCTTCGTGTGATCGCCGTCAGGCACGAAGCAGATGTCCTGGCTCTCGATCTTGTCCGCGACCAGGTCGAGCCCAACGCGGTGCGCGAGCGCTCGCGTCTCGGGCTTCGTCAGGCCACCCACGGGCAGAAGCATGCGGCGGAGCACCACGCGATCGATTCCCCAGAGGAAGTAACTCTGATCCTTGGCGGGGTCGAGACCCCGACGCAGCGTCCCCTCGTACATCCGCGCGTAGTGACCCGTCGCAATCCAGGGGGCGTCGATCGCGTCGGCCTTGCGCAGGAGATCGCGGAACTTGGTGAACGTATTGCAGCGGACGCACGGAATCGGTGTGCGGCCGAGGCTGTACTCGCTCACGAAATCGTCGATCACGTCGCGCCCGAAAGCGGTCTCGAGGTTGAGCACGTAATGCGGGACGCCGAGCGAATCGCAGACGCGCCGCGCGTCGTTGATCGAGTCGAGCGAGCAGCACGGGCGGTCGGGAACCTCGTCGCCATAGCAGAAGAGCTTCATCGTCGCGCCGACTACGTCGTAACCCTGCTCCACGAGCAGCGCTGCCGCCACCGACGAGTCGACACCGCCGGACATGGCGACGAGGACGCGGTCGCCCGGTGCGGGTCGCGTCGGAGGGAGCGAGCGGTCGCGGGCCTCGATCATCACTCGGCTTCCTCGCTCAGACCGCCGCCGCTCCGCGCGCCTTCTGCGCGAGGGCGGGGAAGACGTCGGCGACGCGCGCCGCGTCGGCGTGAGTCGTCAGGCAGCCGAGGCTGAGGCGAATGGCTGACGCGGCCAGATCGCCACACACGCCGATCGCCTGCAACACGTGTGAGGCGCCGGGGCTCCCGCTCTGGCAGGCCGATCCGCCCGAGCAGGCGATCCCCCGCAGGTCGAGCGCCATCAGGAACGACTCCGCATCACACCCCGGAACCGAGACGTTGATGATGTGCGGCGCGCGCCGGCCGCCGCGGCCGTGAATCACGGCGTCGGGCACCCGCGCCAGGATCGCCGCCTCGATCATGTCACGTAGGGTCGTCAGGCGCGCGCACTCGTCGACACACTCGGCGAGCGTGAGTTCCGCCGCACGCGCGAGTCCGACGGCGAATGCCACGTTCTCGGTACCCGGGCGGCGGCCGCGATCCTGCGTCCCGCCGAAAAAGAGCGGCTGCATCGGGGTGCCGCGTCGTACGAAGAGCGCGCCCACGCCCTTCGGCGCGCCGATCTTGTGGCCTGAGAGAGCGAGCAGGTCCACCGGGAGCGTGCGCACGTCAATCGGGACCTTGCCGAACGCCTGGACGGCGTCGGTGTGGAAGACAATACCGCGTTCATGTGCCTGTGCCGCCAACTCCGGAATCGGCTGCACGACGCCGATCTCGTTGTTGATCCACATGATCGAGCAGACCGCCGCACTGTCATCGGCGAGCTGGTCGAAGCTGCCCTGGTCGACGGTCCCATTACCGTCGACCATGAGGACGCGCTCCTCTGCGCCCTCGCTGGCCGCCTGATGCACCGCCGCGAGCACGGCCTTGTGCTCGATCGGGGTCGTCACGACCCCGACGCGGGTCCCCGTTCGCGCGGCCCGCCATGCGCCGAGGACGGCGAGGTTGTCCCCCTCCGTCCCGCAGGAGGTGAACACCACTTCGTCGGCTCGCGCGCCCAGGCAGGCGGCGATGCGGTCGCGTGCCTCGTCGAGCGCCACTCGAGCTTCCCGCCCCCACCGATGGACGCTGGACGGGTTGCCGAAACTCGGGCCGAAGAAGGGGAGCATCGCCTCGAGCACCTCCGGTCGAACCGGCGTGGTCGCGGCGTGATCGAGATAGATGGGCGCGGTCATGCCTCCAATATAGACCGGGCCGGACGCCATTGCAGCGTCCGGCCCGGTCCCGCCCCGCAAGCCCGTGACCGGGGCCCGACGCTCAAAGATCGTCAGCCGGTCGGCGTGGCGGTGGTGGCGGCCGCGGCCTCGACCGCCGCCTCAACCTGGGCGGTCGTGATCACGCGCGAGGCAGCGTTAGCGGCAGTCAGCCACTCCTCGATGTTGAGATCGAAGGCAATGCGCGCGTTGGTCGCGGCCGAGATCGTCAGCGGTGTGATCTGCCGCTCGATGGTGACCTCGGTGCCCTCGACGTTCAGCAGCGCATCCGTCAGCACCACGCCACCCACGTTCCCGCGCAGGCGGAGTTGCGATCCACGCAGGATCAGGCGGGCGCGGTTATACGTCGCGGCCGGAATGGTCGCTGTCCCGCCGAAAGAGGCGCTGTCTCCGGTCTGCACGGCCAGGCTCACCCCCGCCGGGCCGCCCACATCGACCCACTCGCCGCCGCCGGCGGACAACTGGACCCGCGCGGTGCCCGCGAAGGTGCCGGTGAAAGGGCCGGCAGCGGGTTGCGCGCGCGGGCCGGGTGCCGGCGGCGTTTCGCGCGATGGATCATCGTCGATGACGACCCGTACATTGGCGGTGATGTTGACACCGGTCAGATCATCATCATCACCGCACGCGATCACGGGAGCGACGAGCGCAGCGAGGGCGAGCATCCGCCCGAACGACGTAAGACTTGGCATTGTTGGTAACTCCATAGCGGCGGGTAGTGGAACTAACGACATCCCGTACGTCGCAGCGGTCGTGCCGGCGGGAGCGTCCGGTCGCCGATTGCACCCGAAATCACCGCCCGGATGTGCGCTGCCGCACGCTTCCCGCCGAAGCTTCGTTATTGCGATACGGCCGACGCCGGCTGAATGCGAAGCCGTACGACGGACGGGACGTCCAGATCATCGCGGCTGACCCCATAGATCACGTCGTCGCGGACCCGCAGCAGCGTGAACCGGTCGGGGAAGGCGACGGTCCCGAGCAACCGCCCTTCGGCGTCGTAGACGTCCCAATCACGCGCGCCCATGTCGAGCGCGGCCATGCCGGAGCCCGAGAAATCCATCTCGCTGGCGGGGCGGACGCGCTGCACCCAGAGCGTGCCGTTGGGGCCGCGCGCGAGCTGATTGAGCACCGGAAACTGATCGCCGAACTGCATGTTCTGCGTCATCATCTGCACCATGGGCGGCGGGGCACCCTGTTCAACCATCATCTCGCCCATCCGGTCGCGCAGCGTCGCCTTATCCGCGTCGGAGACGGGAGACGCAGCCACATCGTCGCGCACGATCACACGCTCGAGGCGGCCGTCGGCATCGTACAGCTCGACACGATACTGATTGTTGAGGGCGACCGCGACGCCGCCGGCGTCGCGCGGGCTCCAGATCGACTCCGCGGAAAAGATGCGGATCACCGGCGTCTGTCCCTGCATCTCTAAGGTCTCCGAGGGAGCAAGCACCTTCAGCGTGTCGCGCACCGTGCCAGCGAGATCGCGTTCGATGATCGTGTTGGTGGGGCCCGCCACCGGCGCGGTCTCGTTGGGCATCGGCATCCGGATGGTCTGAACGACCAGCCGGCCGCCCGGCGCATGCTCCCACCGCAGCGGGATGCCGTCCTGCATCATCATCGGCACCGAACCGGCATCACCGCCGTCCGGCGTGAAGCGGGAGACGCGCTGGAGCATGATGTCGGGCACGGCGATCGTGTCGCCCGTGGTGACGAGCACGGCGCTCGCCGCGCGGCTCAGCTCACCGGGCCCCGAGCCGGGACGGCCGAGTGAGCGGACGAAGGTGCCGGCCGAGTCGTACATCCGGACGCTCTGCGCGAGCTGGTCGAGCACGTAGATGTTGCCAGCGGCGTCGGCATCGACTGAACCGATCTGGCCGAACTGGTAGTTCGGGTCCCCCTCGGCGCGCCCGATCCGCAGCTCCTCGACGAGTTGCAGCCCGCCCTGTGCCCCCCACGTGCCCTGATCGGGGTTGCGCACGATCTGAACGCCGGCGCTGTCCTGGACGGTCCCGGCCCACTCGCCCGCGCCCGCGCCATCGCCGCCGTCGCCGCCGTCGCCGCAGGCCGCGAGTGTCAGAAGACCGGAGAGGGCGAGCGCGATCAGCAGGCGAGACGGGCGTGTCGGGGCGGTGGTGGTCATGTCGACTCCGGGGGCAGGTGAGGGCGCGGGCGACACGACGGTCGCCGGGCTGCGAACCGTACGGAACCCCGCGCGAGAAAGTGTCGATCGGGAGACGTGCGGGTGACCGTCAGGCCTGACGTGGACGCAGCACGGCGCGAACAGGTGCGGCATCCAGCCCAACGAGGCGCACGGGATATGCCACCAGATCGTACCAGCCGTCGGCAACGCCGCGCAGATCGAGGCTTTCCAGATTGCAGGCGCCGCCGTCGAACAGGGCGTGGTGGGTGGCCAGCGCGGTACTCGTGCGGCGATCGACCGACGGGGCGTCGGTGCCGAGCAGGACGAGACCGCGCGCGACGAGCGCGGCCGCGCAGGCCGCGTCGAGCACGGGCCAGTCGTCGGGAAAGGTGCCTGACGCGACGGACCGACCCGTCCGGAGCAACAATCGCGACACGGTGCCTGGCAGGCGCGGCGCGATTTCGGCGAGGGTAATGTCGCGCGGAGCGCCCTCGACGCCGAGCACGTAGGCGGGTCCCTCGAACGCGTCTAGCGGCAAGGTTTCGACGCCGCCCGCTCCGTGCCGCACGTGGATCGGCGCATCGGCGTGCGTCCCGATGTGCGGGCTCGAGGTAATCGTCGAGAGGGTGACGCTCGCGCCGCCCTCGATCGTCGAGGTCCATCCACAGGCATAGGGGGTATCGCCCGGCCACTCCGGCGTGCCGGGCGCGACAGCGACGCTCACGTCGATCAGGATGCCGCGCGCCTCACGCCGGTCATCGCTCGCCTCACGCGCACTCATCGCCCGCCGGCACCGAACACTCGGGCGCGCACATCCCACAGCCGGGGGAAGAAGCGATGCGACATCGTACGCTGGAGGTAGCGAGCGCCCATGGTGCCGCCCGTCCCCGCCGTGCCCGGCCCGATGATGCGCTCGACGAGCTGCACGTGCTTGAAGCGCCAGAGCGCGAACTGCTGCTCGTACTCCAACAGCGCCTCGGCCAGAAAGAAGAGCGTCGACGGGCCGGGGCCGGTGTAGAGCGCGTCCAGCGTCAGTCCCTCGTGCTCAACGAGTGACAGGAAGAGCTCCTGCAGCGTCGGCCGGTCGAGCCATCGCGTGATCTGCTCGGGGATCGGGCCGTGCTCCGACAGCACGCGCACGAAGTGCTCATCGCGGAGCCCGGATGCGGCCTCGATCGCGCGGAACTGGACGCTCTGCGAGCCGCTCGACGAGCCGAGGTAGCCGCGGAACTGCGCGAACCGCTGTGGAGGCAGCGTGCCGAGGGCGGAGAGCTGCGCCGCAACGATCCGCGTCAGCGCATTGATGCGCCCGATCGACCAGAGGGCACGTCCGGCCTCGTACGCCGCCAGTGCCTCGACGAGCCCCTCGAGCTCGTGGAGGATGCAGCGGAACCAGAGCTCGCTCGCCTGATGGACGACGATGAACAGCAGTTCGTCGGGATGGGCCGGCTCGGAGCGCGGCGCCTGGAGCGCGAGCAGCTCGTCGACGCGCAGATACGAGCCATACGTGACCGCGCCGGGGTCGGCGCCTGACGAGTCGGTCATCGTTCGTGGGTCAGAAGGTGGAGACGTCCAGCGCGGCGATGTCGTCGACCTTCATCGTCTCGGTGGTGAAGAAGGGCTCCCCGTAGCGGGCGCGAACGAGCGATCCATAGTGTGCCGCCTGGTGCCTGACGATGTCGTAGAGCGGCTCGCCGTTCGGATAGACCTCGCCGGCCTGCGTGAGCCCGTCGAACTGCGAGCCGTAGCAGCGGATGGCGTCGAGCTTCCGTTCGAACTCCTCGCTGATGTCGACGACGAAGGTCGGCTTCACTGGATCCTCGCGATAGGCCAGCGCGTGGATGATCTTGAGCGGACGGTGGCGCGGCACGTCAGGCGCGATCTTGGCCAGGCCGGCGATGAAGCAGGCATCGCGGACGAGCTGCGCGGCGATGCGATGGTCGGGGTGGCGCCCCGCCTGTGCCGGCGCGAGCACGATGCGCGGGCGGAAGCGGCGGATCACCCGCGCGAGCGCCTCACGTGTCTCGGGCGTGTTGACGATGCCGGCGTCGGGGAGCCCCAGGTTCTCGCGCGCGGCGACACCGAGCACCTCGGCCGCGGCCGTCGCCTCGCTCGCCCGCAACTCGGCCGATCCGCGGGTGCCCATCTCTCCCGCGGTGAGATCCACGATCGCCGTCCGCCGCCTCTGCGCCGCCGACTTGAGCAGCGTCCCGCCACACGTCAACTCGACATCGTCGCGATGGGCCGCGATGGCGAGAATATCGACTGGTTCCATCCCGAGAAGCTGGACCGGTGCTGCGGGTGCGACAAGAGGGCGTCGTGATCTACCGACGTCCGCGACCGGTTACGCCCAGTCGCGCGGCTCCAGCATCGCCTGCAGCTCCGCCTCGAACGACCCCGCTTCCCAGTGTGGGTCGTAGGGCCACGCGGCGAGCGGCGGGAGACTCATCAGCACGCTCTCGACGCGGGCGCCGGTCTGGAGACCGAACGTCGTCCCGCGGTCGTGCAGCAGGTTGAACTCGACGTAGCGCCCGCGGCGGAAGAGCTGGAACGCGCGCTCGCGCTCGCCCCACGGCGTGTCGCGACGGTGCGAGACCAGCGGCGCGTACGCCTCGTGGAGCGAGCGGCCGATCTCGCGCGTGAAGTCGAGCAGCTGCGGAGCCGTGAGGCCGCCCTCATCGGTCACCGGGCGCAGATGATCGAAGAAGACGCCGCCGACGCCGCGCCTCTCGCCCTGACGGTGGACGTTACGGAAGTAGTCGTCGCACCACGGCTTGAAGCGCGGGTGAAAGGATGGATGGCCGGCGTCGCAGGCCGTACGGAGGGCGCGATGGAAGTGCGCCACGTCCTCGGGGCATGGATAGTACGGCGTGAGGTCGGTGCCGCCGCCGAACCAGGCGTCGACCGGACGCCCGTCCATGTCCGTCAACTCGAAGTAGCGCACGTTCAGATGCACCGTCGGAATCATCGGACTCCGCGGGTGCACGACGATGCTGACCCCGGTCGCGAAGAAGTTCAGCGGCTCGCCCGACTCGGCGCGCCCCCCAAGCCGGAGCGCGGCGGCCGCGGGGAGCACGCCGCCCCCCTCGAACCGGTTGACGCCCGCCTTTTCGAAGGTGGTGCCCTCGATGAGGACACGAGCCCACCCGCCACCGCCGCCGGGACGCTCCCAGGCGTCCTCGGTGAACGAGCCGCCGCCGTCGAGCGCGGTGAACATTTTCGTCAGGTCGTCATGGATCTCGCGCGACCAGTGCAGCATGTCGGCATGCGTGAGCGGCACGGGGGCGATGGCGGCGGCGCCAAGCACCGGCACGTGAGGCGCTACGGCGCTCACGACGCTCACGACGCGAGAACCTCCACGCGTCGCCACGACGCGCCCCGCGGCGTCGCCCCGGAGATCGCCGCCCGCTCGCCGGCCGCGGGCTCGGCCACCGCGTCGGGGGCTCGCCATTCCTGCACGGCGTCGACGAAGGCGCGTGCGTGATCGACCGGGATGTCCGGCAGGATGCCGTGTCCCAGGTTGGCGATGTGGCCGCGGCCGCCGAACGCGGCCAGCATCTCGTGCGTGCGCCTGCGAATGTCGGCCGGCGACGCGTAGAGCGCGCACGGATCGAAGTTCCCCTGCAGCGACACGCCGAACCGGGCGAGGCGACGTCGCGCCGTCCGGGCCTCCACCTGCCAGTCGACCCCGACGACGTCGGCCCGCGTGGCCTCGGCGATCTCCTCGAGCGCCCAGCCGGCGCCGGGAGCGAACACGATCAACGGAACGCCCGCCGTGCGGGCAATGGCTGCAGCGCGCGCAAGATAGGGAAGCGCGAACGTCCGGAACTCCGCGGGCGCCAACGCGCCCGCCCACGAGTCGAACAGTTGCAGCGCCTGCGCGCCAGCGGCTGCCTGCGCGACGAGAAAATGCCCGACGTTCTCGGCCAGCGTCTCCAGCAAGCGGTGGGCGGCGGCCGGCTGTTCGTACAGCACGCGCTTGGCGCGCTGGAACTGCTTCGTTCCGCGCCCCTCGATCATATAGGCCGCAAGCGTCCACGGCGCACCGGCGAAGCCGATCAGCGGAACCCGGCCGTCGAGCGCGCGTCGCGTCATGCGGATCGCGTCGAGCATGTACGAAAGATCCTCTTCGGCCTTCATCGGCCGCAGTCGGTCGAGATCGGCCGGGGTGCGAATCGGCTGGTCGAAGACGGGACCGATCCCCTCGTCCATCGTGAACGAGAGCCCCATGGCCTGCGGCACGACGAGGATGTCGCTGAAGATGATCGCCGCGTCGACGCCGAGTCGGTCGATCGGCTGGAGCGTGACCTCGGTGGCGAGCTCCGGCGTCCGGCACATCGTCAGGAAGTCGGCGCGCGTGCGGACGGCGCGATACTCCGGCAGGTACCGCCCTGCCTGACGCATCATCCAGACAGGAGGGCGCTCCACCGCCTCGCCGCGGCATGCGCGCAGGAAGAGGGACTCGGAGGCGGCGGAAGCCGGCGTCAGGGGGCGTGGATCGACGGTCACGAGCGTTCCTCGTCTGCTAACGGTTGATGCTGGGCGGCACGGCGGCCGGGCATGCGCACGCACGACGGCACATGGTCAGTCGGCGAACGCTCGCGACTCCGAGACGCGACGCGGCAGTGGTGCGCCGGGCGTCAGGGCGAAGAGCGAATCCAGGGTCAGGGCGACGTCGTCGACGCGCTCGCCGCGCGCGATCGCGGCACGCAACGCGGACATTGGACGGGCGAGCAGCTTGGCGACGATGCGTTCGGCGGCGTGATCGGCGACCAGCGGCCCCGCGGCGAACGCGACCTCGCGACGACAGACCTCCGCGAGCGCCTCGCGCAACGGACGGATAGCCTCACGAGCAGAGGCGGCGGCCAGCCAGTTGTGGAAGCTGGCCAGCTCGGTGGCACAGATCGACTCGGCCTTCGGGACAGCGGCCGCGCGGGTTTCCTCGGCGCGGGCCACCGGCGGATGCAGCGTGTCGAGATCCACCAGCGTCACGCCCGGCATCTCGCCCACCGACGGCGCAATGTTGCGCGGCAGCGCGATATCGACCAGGAGCAGCGGCTCGCGGTCGCGGGCGCAGTTGGCACGGCCGATGGCGAGCGTTTCGGCGACCACGATCGGCGAGGTCGCGGCCGTCGCGACGATGCCCACGTCGGCCAGCGCGAGCTCGAGATGCAGCGCCGCGTAGGGCGCCGCGCGCACGTTGAGTGCCGCGGCCAGCGCGCGCGCGCGCGCCGGCGTGCGGTTGACGACGACGATGTCCTTGGCGCCGAGCTTGAGCAGTTGGCGGGCGATGCGCTCGCCTGTCTTGCCGCACCCCACTACCACGCAGCGTGCGTGCGTCAGCCCGCCGTAGCGCAGCGCGGCCACCGACGCGGCCTCCGCGCCGACCGTATGTCGGCCCGTGCCGAGCGTGGTCTCGGAGCTGACGCGCTTGCCGGCGCGAAGCGCGGTCTCGAAGAGGCGATGCAGCACCGTTCCCGCGGCCTGTACGTCGGAGGCGGCGCGATAGGCGGTGCGGAGCTGGCCGAGGATCTGCGCGTCTCCCAGCACCTGCGACTCGAGTCCGGCGGCGATGCGCACCAGATGCTCGGCGACCGGGCGTCCGAACCGGCGGTGGCCAGCGTGTAGTAGCGTCAGGCGGTTGGTGCGCGTCGGAGCCCACTTGCGAGCGAGCCATTCGAGCGCGCCTGACGCGACGGCGGGATCGTCACCGGGCGTCCAGGCGTAGAGCTCCGTTCGATTGCACGTCGAGACGGGGACCAGCTCCAGTACGGGACCACCAAAACGCGGCAGCGCGCGGAACTCGGCGAGGCGTTCATCGGAGAGATGAAAACGCTCGCGTACGGCCACGTCGGCCCGGCGATAATCCACGGCGAGGGAGATCAGCATCGGGTCACGGCTGGAGGAACGGCCCGTTGAGCCGCACGATGGCGCGGTTCAGGACCGTTGCAAAGCTGGTCCAGAGCAGATACGGCACGAGCAGGAGCGCGGCAACCGGCGAGCGTGGCCACTGCACGACGATCAGCACGACGACCGAGATGATCAGCACGAAGACCTCCACGAACGCCCAGTCGGGGCGGCGCCGGCGGAAGAACAGATACGACCAGAACGAATTCAGCAGCGCATTCACCATGAACGCCACGATCAGCAGTCGCCGGCCGGGCTCGTCCGTCGTCCGGCGCCAGCCCTCCAGCGCCGACCAGGCCGAGAGCGCGAAGATCGTCGTCCAGACCGGTCCGAACAGCCAGTCTGGCGGCTGCCATGACGGCTTGCGCAGCGCCTTGTACCAGCCGGTGGTGTCCGTCAGCAGCGCGCCGGCGCCAGCCAACAGCACCGCGACGCCGACGACGATGACGACCGAAACGGTCGAATACGTGCCGATCACGCTGGAGCAAGGCCGGTAAGGTGAGCGATGTTCTTGAAGAAGATGCGCATGTGCGCGGCCGGTTTCGCCCGGACGAGACGCTTGCGCATGTAGGCGTCGAAAGTGAGTTGCTGCACATCGGGGTCACGGCAGATCGCGACAAACCGCTCGCGACGTGCGTCGGTCGAGTACCAGAATCGCTGCATGATGCCGAGCACCCAGAACACCTGGCCGTGATCGCGCATGAAGGCCCGCCTGGCCGAGCGGAGCGCGCGGGCATCGCCGGTGGTCAGCGCTTCGTGCACCGCCGCGGCCGCCAGACGGCCCCCGGTCATGGCGTAGAAAATACCCTCGCCGCTCGCCGGCGCCACGACCCCGGCTGCGTCACCCGCCAGGATGACGTCACGGCCATTGTCCCACTTCTTGAGCGGGTGCAAGGGAATCGGTGCGCCTTCCCGACGAATCGTCTGGCACTGGTCGAGCCCGGTGGCGGCCCGAAGACGGCCGACGGCGTCGCGCAGCTTGAAGCCCTGTTGCAGACTCCCCGTGCCGACGCTGGCCGTTGTACCGTGCGGAAAGACCCAGGCGTAAAAGTCGGGCGACAGATCGCCGTCGTAATAAACGTCGGCGCGCTGCGCGCCATACGCGTCGCCGACGTCGAACGTCTGTCCCTCAGGGGCCGCGATCACTTCGTGGTAGGCGAAGACGTGCTTCATCTGATCGCCGCCGGGTACCGCCTGACGTGCGACCTGCGACAGCGCGCCGTCAGCGCCGATGAGCATCCGGGCGCGGATCACCTCTTCCACCCCGCCGCGCGACTTGCCGTCGGTGATGTGGATCCGCATCGATCCGTCTGCCTCACGCTCGATCCGCTTGAAGAACCCGACGCGGCGCTCGGCACCGTTGGCGCGGGCCCGCTCACGCAGCCATTCGTCGAAATGCTCGCGGTCGACCATGCCGACATAGCCGCGGCCGACCGGGATGTCGACGTTGCGGCGGCGCGGCGAGATGATGCGCGCGGTTGCGACGTTGGCGACCAGCATCGACTCGGGGACATCGAAATCGGCGAGGAGTTGGGGCGGCACTGCACCGCCGCACGGCTTGATCTCACGCCCGCGGTCGAGGAGCAGCGTGTCGTAGCCGCGCGCCGCCAGCTCACTGGCCGCCGTCGATCCCGCCGGGCCTCCGCCCACCACCACTGCATCGTACGTTCGCATCGTTACCTCACCGCCGGGGCTGTGGGCGCCGTGCCGTGGCGCGTGGTTGTCTCCATCGTGCGTTCGCCGTCGAGCGGCGTGACGGCGTACGGCGCGGCGAGGGCCCACGCGTGCGCGGGCACGAGCCGCCGCATCCGGCGGGGGCGCTCGGCGCGCAGGTTGAGCACGCCCTCGATCGCCTTCATCTCGATACGCGCGCGCGCGAACTCCAGCCCGCGCGGGCCGAAGCGGCGCTGCATCCAGCCGATCATCGGCCGGGCCCAGACCGGGGCGCGGCGAAGCGGCAATCCGCCCGCCTGACGAGCCAGCGCTCCGGCCACGATCCCGACAGCCTTGGCTCGCGCCCCACGCGTGGTCAACAGCTCGCGCTCGAGCTCGTCGCCGAGCAGCGCGAGCGCGGCCAGGCCACGCTCGTTGCGCGCGATCACCCACTGATCACCGTCGCCCGCCAGATACCCGACGACCACATCCGCCAGTGCATTGGTGTAGTCGAAGCACGAGCGGCAGGTGAGCGGGATGAAGTCCCGCGGCAGCTTGTCGATCGGAAGCTGCGCGTAGGCGACGTGCTGCACCGCGCCGTCGGCAAATCGAAGTTCAACGCGATAGTCGGCGAGAAACTCCAGATACGTCACATCACCCGGCCGCGGCGTCAGCAGTGACAGGAAGTGATGGAACCGTTCGGTGTGCGTGTTGTCGCTGCACGGAGTGCCGATGACGATCAACCGCTCCAGTCCGAGCTCGGCCTCGATCGCGCGGAGCGCGTGGATCTGACAGGGCACGCCGACGATGGCGAGCCGGCGCAGGCCCAACGCCGCAGCCTCGTCGAGCAGCGCGAGCACCGGCGAGTAGCCCATGCGCATCCCGCGACACTGCGCCATATCACTCGCCTGCCGCACGAGAACTGGGCGCGGCCGCCAGCGGTCGTCAGGGTCAGCCGCCGTGGCCAGCACGGCGTCGACTTCACCCGTCTCGAGCAGACGGGCAGCGAGGCGCGTCGTGATGCCCGTCCATTGCGCGCCATCCACCGGCGTCCGCATCCGCGCGCGCCACATCGCCGTATGCGGGCCGAAGTGCAGCTCGTCGGGGATCGTGAGGTCACGGGGGCGCCCGTGCACCTGCGTCTCCAGGCGAGGATAGTCGGGTGCGATGAACTGGCAGGCGGTGCCGCATCGCGAGGGTTCCGAGGTGCGCGACAGGCCGCAGTCGGTGCACAGATCCCGGAACGGGGGCGGCGCGTCGAAGTCCGTGGCGAGGAGGGGGAGGGCGATCGCCATCAGCGCGCTCCCGCCAGCGTGGCGAACGGCGGCGTCGAGACCGGTGCGCGACGCGGCGACGTGAGGCGGGCGGCCAGCACGGCCGCCGCCGCGAACAGCCCCGCCTCGACCAGGAACACCGCGCCATACCCGAGCGCCGGCGTGCCGAAAACCCAGCGGGCGATGTCGCTGAGCGTCGCGCCGGCCAGCCCGCCGGCCCCATACGCGACGGCCTGCGCCGCACCGAACAGCCCCATGCGGAGCCCCGTGCCGCCGCGCGCATCCACCGCAAGGCGCATCATCGAGCCGAGTGCCCCGATGGCGAACGCTCCGTTCGACGCGCCGAGGACCGCGATGATCACCGTCAGCGTGCCGGCGCCCCCGAGCAGCGGCGAGAAGGCGAGGGCGACGAACGACGCCGCGCTGGCGGCACATCCCCACCGGGCCCAACCAGCCAGCGACCCGAAGCGGCGCGCCAGCAGCCCGGCCGCGCACATTCCCGCCAGCATCCCCGCGTTCTGGACACCAGCGATCCGCGTGCTCTCGCCCGGCGTCAGGCCGAACACCGTCCCGACGAACGGCTCGAGGATGATCTCCTGTGCGCTGAAGGCAAGCATCGCCAGCAGCACGAACACGGAGAAGCGGCGCAGCTCGGGAACGGCCAGCACGTCGCGCAGCGCCTCGCCGAATGGCGCCGGCGCCGCGGCCGGCGCGGCGGCGCGGCGTGTTTCGATCCCGGCGAGGGCGGCCGCCGTGACGGCCAGCGCACCCACCGCGACCACGGCCGCGACGATAGTGAAGCGGCCGAACGAAAATGGATCGAGGACGACGCTCGTCGCGCCGGCGACGACCACGAAGCCGCTGATCATCATCAGCCATGCGACCGCGGCGGCCCCGGCGCGTCGATCGGCGCTGACCTGTTCGGCCAGCAGCGCGAGCAGCGGCGTCCCCGCCATTCCAATCCCGATGCCGAGGCCGACGAAGGCGAGCGCCATCAGCGCGATCGCGAGCAGCGGCGTTGTGGCGACGAGCGCCGCGAGGGCCACCGCCGCCACAGCGCTCGCCCCGGACAGCGTCATCCCGGCGATGATCCAGGGCGAGCGGCGGGCTGCGTCCGACCCATGCCCTACCCGAGGGCGGACGAGCTGCACGGCGAAGTGCAGCGCGACCAGCGCCCCGGGGATCGTCGCCGGCAGCGCAAGTTCGACCACCATGACACGGTTGAGCGTCGTCGTCACCAGGACGACGATCCCGCCGAGCGCGGCCTGCACGAGCCCGAGGCGCACAACACGTCCCCAACCGGCCGCCGTCTCTGAGACGGATGCGTCAGCGGGCGACGGCGTCGCGGCCGGAGCGTGCTGGCCGGTCGTCACGGCGTGGCGTCGGCGAGAGGGCGGAGGGCGACGGCCGCGGCCATCATTCCCGACACGAAGAGCGAAACGCCGGTCTGGTTATACCAGGGTGCGAGCTCGCGCGGCTGCGCGAGCCAGCGGCGCATCAGTGGAAGCTGCGCCACCAGAACCGCCGCCACGATCGCGCCCTGCCACGGGCGGTCCCAGCTGAACAGCAACGCGACCACGATCGCCTGCGCGCCGGCCATCGTCGCGCAGGCGACCACGCCCGCGCGGTGGGGCCCCAACCGGGCCGGGAGGGAGCCGAGCCCCACGCGCCGATCGCCGTCGATGGACTTGAAGTCGTTGAGCGTCATGATGCCGTGCGCGCCGATGCTGTAGAGCGCCGCGATGACGAGCACTTCGGTCGCTGGCGCCCGGCCGCCGAGCATGACGGCGGTACCGGTAACCCAGGCGAGCCCTTCGTAAGTGAACCCGACGGCCGCGTTGCCGAACCAGCCGTTCCGCTTGAGGCGGAACGGGGGGGCGCTGTACATCCACGAGAGGATGAGGGCGACCACGGTCGCACCGATCCCCCAGGCGCCGAGCGGGATCGACGCGACGAGCGAAAGCACGGTCCACGCGAGCGCGATCGCCAATCCCCACTGCCCAGGGATGCGACCGGATGGGATGGGGCGGTGCGGTTCATTGATCGCATCGACCTCCCGGTCGAACCAGTCGTTCGTCGCCTGGCTGGCTGCACAGACGATGGGGCCCGTTAGCACCAGCCCCAATGGGATGTAGGCCCACCGCTCACCGAGCGGTTGCCCAGCCGCCACGATCCCGCAGACGTAGGCCCACATGGGGGGAAACCACGTCACCGGTTTCAGCAGCGTCAGCACCGCCCGACCATCGGGGAGCGCCGTTCCGGGGCGTAAAGTACGTGTGACAGTCATGGGTGTCAATAAATATTTACACCGGGGCGCGACGGGCCCCCCGGCCGGCGTCCGCCGGACGTCATTCGGGCTCTTCGACCCCCGGAGCGGCGCTGGCCGGAAGCATGTGGTGCCGCCGCAACTTCACGTACAGGCTCTGCCGACTCACCCCCAACACCTCGGCGGCCGACGTCCGATTGTCGCCGGTCAGTTCGAGTGCTGCTTCGATAAAGTGTCGCTCGACGAGGTCGACGGTATCGCGCACGAGTTCGCGCAGCGACACCCGGCCGACCAGCCCGGTGAGCTGTTCGACGGCCCGCGTCAGATCGAGGGCGCCTTGCGGGCCCGCGGCGAGGCGTCGACCGACATCGCGGATCTGGAAGCCGATGCACGGCAGCTCCCCGTCCGGGATCCAGACGGCGGACACTTCGACCTCGGTCGCCGCTCCGTGCGTGCCGCGCGCCGCCGTCTGGGCCAGTCTCACCACGCCGTGTTTGCGGAGCATCGTGAGGAAGACCGGCAGGTCAGCCCCTGGGCGACCGACCCAGTCCCCGAGCAGTTGGCCGCGGGCCTGCTCCTCCGACGTGAGTTGCGCGATGTCGAGGAAGGCGCGATTGGCGTAGAGGATCTGTCCGTCGAGGTCCGTGACGACGAATCCGTCGGGTGCCTGCTCGACCAGTTCGCTCACCGGCGGCGTACTGACCACCGAGCGCCCGGATGAGCGTCCGGCCGACGTCGGCGCGAAGCGGACGAGCAGGAGGGTGCTCGCATCCTGCCGGAAGCACGACGCGCTCACCGTGAACTCGTCCGCTTCGGCTTCCAGCCGGATGCGGGCCTCACCCCCGCGCCCGGTCGCGCGCGCGTTCGAAAGCACCTCCTCGAGCGCGCGGCGGCTTCGCGGCTCGACCCGGAACGGGAAGGTGCGGCCGGTCAATCGATGCGGCGAGTCGGCGAACAGGTGGCCGGCGGCGGTGTTGGCTTCGAGCACCTTGAGCGTCGCCGAGTCGAGCACCAGGATCGGCTCGGACGCCATCTGGAAGAGCAGCCGGTAGCGCGTTTCGATATGGCGCATTCGCCAGTAGTCGCGCTCCATCGCCTGCTGCGCCTCGACGAGCTTCTGCTGCAGCGACGCCAGCGCCCGCATGTCGCGCCCGATGATGGCGACGCGACGGGAGGCGCCCATCCGGACGGCGGTGTACTGCACCGGAACGTCGACGCCGCTGTCGTTCGGATGGTTGAGCTGGCGGCGGCGCGCCGTGCCCGAGGCGAGCGCCTCGCGGATCAGCGCCTCGGCCTTTCCTCGCGTCTCAGCGGTGACCAGGTTCGTCAGCCGCTGCCCGACCCACCCAGCGACCCCTTCGAAGCTGGTGTCGTCGGTGGCCGTTTCGACTCCGCGCACGATCCCCGACTCGTCGACCACGAGCGCGATGTCGCCCGCGAGGGCGAGTACGGCCGCAGTCGCGTCGGGGTCGAGGTCCGCGAGAGCTCTAGACTGAGCGTCCTGGCGATTCACGTGCGGAGTCACGGGGAGGGGACAGCGAGAAGGTCGGCGGCACGTGTGGCTGCCGTCTGAGGAGCCCGATGGCGACCGTCGGTGCCAGGCGGGCGTCGGCGACGGAGCCGTCGGCTCCGACACTTTCAGCGAGATCAGGCGATTCCGCAAAGACGCGACCGCCCACGAGCACCACGAGATTCGGGTTGCGCGATGCGCGGCGGATACGGACGATCAATCGCTTCACGGAATCGAGACGACTCTCGGTACCGAGCGATAAACCGATGACGTCAAACCAATCCTGGCCGACCGCAGACTGCAAGTCCACGTCGCCCAGCGGCGGCCCGACGGCGACCCCCCACCCGGCGCGAACGAAGAACTCCGCCACCATCAGGACGCCGAGGGTGTGCTGGTCGCCCGGAGCACCGCCGAGCAGGATGCGTCCCAGCGGCGCATCGAGCGGGATTTCAGTCGCGAACGACTGGCTGGGTTCGCGCAGCAGCCGCTGCATCCGTCCGAGGGCGATGGTCACCTGGAGGAAATCGCAACTGTCCTCGTCCCAGAGTTCGCCGAGGCGCCGGGCGGTTGGCGCAAGCAGATCCATGTAGACCGCGTCGACCGATGCGCCCTCATCCCTCAATTCGGCGACGAAGTCGCCCGCTCTGGCATCGTCGGGGTCCAGCACCCGCCGCAAAAACTCGGCGAGTTCGGCTTCTCCCAGGGCGCGCTGTGCCGCCGCCAGCATGTTCGGGGAGATCGGCCCGGCCGGGTGCGCGGTCAACATCCGCGGCACCAGCTCGCGCTCGATGATCGCGCGCAACGTCACGGGTCCGGGGTCACAGCGGTCGTCGGGGACCGCTGGCTGGGGAAACGTCACTGCGCCACCTCCTCATGCACGGAGAAACCGGCGGGTCCGGGGATCCAATTCGCGACGTCGGCGAGATTGGCGGGATGACCGCGCCCACATATTGTCGGGGCAGGTCAAAACTGTCAACAATTTCCGACGTAAACTTTTCTTGACACCCGCGAGTGTACATCCCATCATGCGTGCGACTGGAGTTGCAACGTCCACCTGAGGCCCCTCGATGCGCGGATCCACCGCCCCCGCGGCGCGCACTTCAACTAGCCCGGCCCTCGCACGAGCGACGGCCGGGGAATCGCCGCTGTACACGCCCGAGCAGCGTGCGCGGCGCGACCGCTCCCGATGGACCCTGGTCCAAGGCGTGTTGGCGCCGGTCCAGTTCCTGGTCTTCATCGTCAGCGTCGCGCTCGTGCTGCGCACCCTCGCAACCGGCGACGGCGCCACGGCCGCGCATGCGTCGGTCGTGGTGAAGACGCTCGTGCTCTATCTGATCATGGTCACGGGTGCGATCTGGGAGCACGACGTCTACGGCCAGTATCTCTTCGCGCCCGCCTTCTACTGGGAGGACGTGGTGAGCATGGGCGTGATCGCGCTCCACACGGCCTACCTGGTCGCGCTGATCTGGGGCTCGCTGTCCACGCCGGCGCTCCTGGCGCTCGCCCTGGCGGCGTACGCCACCTATCTGATCAATGCCGGCCAGTTCCTCTGGAAGTTTCGTCGGGCGCGGCTGGCCGCGGCGGCGGACACGACCGGTCTCAGGGCCGCGGAGGCGCGCGCGTGACGCTTGCCTTGCCAATGGCGCCCGACACTGGGCTGGGATGCGGCGATGCGCCGGTCATCCGCGAACGCGGCCAGCGCGAGGTGTTTTGCGGCCTCACCGGAATCGTCTGGATGCATCGGAAGATGCAGGATGCCTTCTTCCTCGTGGTCGGGTCGCGCACGTGCGCCCACCTGATCCAGTCGGCCGCTGGCGTGATGATCTTCGCCGAGCCGCGCTTCGCCACGGCGATCCTCGGCGAGCGCGACCTCGCCGGTCTCGCCGACGCCAACGAGGAGCTGGACCGCGTCGTCCATGAGCTGCTCGAGCGGCGCCCCGACGTGCGCACGCTCTTCCTCGTCGGCTCCTGTCCCTCCGAGGTGATCAAGCTCGACCTCAGCCGCGCCGCCGAACGGCTCACCGATCGCCACTACCCCGCGGTGCGCGTCCTTCAATACTCGGGAAGCGGAATCGAGACGACGTTCACGCAGGGCGAGGACGCCTGCCTGAAGGCGCTGGTGCCGCACCTGCCCGCCGCGCCCGCCGAGGAGCGCTCGCTGCTGGTCGTGGGCACGCTGGCGGACGTGGTCGAGGATCAGCTCACGCGGCTGTTCGCCGAACTCGGCATCGCGCCGGTGCGCTTCCTCCCCGCGCGGCGGTCGCGCGAACTGCCGCCGATCGGACCGGGCACGCTGGTGCTGCCAGCGCAGCCGTTCACGGGCGAGACGACGCGGGCCCTGCTCGCCCGCGGCGCGACGTTGCTCTCGGCGCCGTACCCACTGGGCTCCGAGGGGACGACGAGCTGGCTGCAGGCAGCGGCGACAGCCTTCGGCATCGCGGACGAGACGATGGAGCGGGTAACTGCAGCGCCGCGTGCCCGTGCCGCACGAGCGCTGGCCCGCGCGCGCGAGCAACTGCAGGGGAAGCGTGCCTTCTTCTTCCCGGACTCGCAGTTGGAGATCCCGATCGCGCGCTTCCTCGCCCGCGAACTGGGGGTGACGCTGCTCGAGGTGGGCACGCCGTATCTCGACCGACAGATGATCGATGCCGAACTCGCCCTGCTGCCATCGACCACGCGCCTCAGCGAGGGCCAGGACGTCGAGCTGCAACTGGACCGATGCCGCGCCGAGCGCCCCGACATCACGGTCTGCGGGCTGGGACTGGCGAATCCGCTGGAGGCCGAAGGGCTGACGACGAAGTGGGCGATCGAGCTCGTATTCTCGCCGATCCATGGCTACGAGCAGGCGGGGGATCTCGCCGAGTTGTTCACGCGCCCGCTCGAGCGGCGCGCCCGGCTGACCATGTAGGGCGGAGAGGCTCCGAATGCAACTGACGCTCTGGACGTACGAGGGACCGCCACACGTCGGCGCGATGCGGATTGCGACGGCGATGCACGGCGTTCATTACGTGCTGCACGCACCGCAGGGCGACACCTACGCCGACCTGTTGTTCACGATGATCGAGCGGCGCGACGTGCGTCCGCCGGTGACATACACGACGTTTCAGGCGCGCGACCTCGGCGGCGACACGGCGGAGTTGTTCAAGAACGCGGTCCGCTCGGCCAACGCGCGCTTTACGCCTGACGCGATTCTCGTCGGCGCATCGTGTACCGCGGAACTCATCCAGGACGATCCGGGCGGGCTCGCCTCGACGCTCGGCCTGACGATTCCGGTGGTGCCGCTCGAACTCCCGGCGTACTCGAAGAAGGAGAACTGGGGCGCCGCCGAGACGCTCTACCGTCTCGTGCGCACGGTGCTCGCACCCGTGGTCCCCGCACCCGGAACGGCGCGCCCTCCGCGTCCCGCCGCCCGCCGCCCGCGGGCCAACCTGCTCGGGGCAACCGCGCTCGGCTTTCGCCATCGCGACGACGTGAAGGAGATCACGGCGCTGCTCGCGTCGATCGGCGTCGATGTTAACGCGACGGTGCCGTGGGAAGCGGGGATCGCCGACATCCGCCGCCTCCCCGAGGCGGATCTCAACGTGGTGAT